>NCRO01000477.1 GCA_002849045.2 Candidatus Sediminicultor secundus | reverse complement strand
CCCCGAAATATTAGAGAAGATAAAATTGCTCATATCCCAGAAGATAGGAGACGACGCGGAATTATTTCAAATTATACGGTTGCTGAAAATTTAATTTTAGGAAGCCATTATCGTTCACCTTTTAATAAAGGTTTAGCCTTAAATTTTACCGCAATCAATAGCCACGCTAATAATTTAATCGAAGATTTTGATATACGGCCTTCTGATAAAGATAATTTATTAAAATCTTTATCCGGAGGCAATCAACAGAAGGTTATTGTCGCCCGTGAATTATACGGAGAACCAAAACTTTTAATCGCCGCTCAACCAACTCGGGGATTAGATGTAGGCTCTATTGAGTTTGTACACCAACAAATATTAAATGAAAGAGATAAAGGAAAAGCAATTTTACTAATTTCGGCTGACTTAGAAGAGATTTTATCTTTATCTGATCGTATTGCTGTTATATATGAAGGTGAAATAGTAGATGTTTTAGATCCGAAGAAGACAGACGAAAAGGAAATAGGTTTATTAATGACTGGCTCTACTACAAATAAAAAATTATCAAAGGCCAAGTAGTTTATGGAGGAAGATAAGTTTGAAAAGTATTAAAAAATTTGACTATTATATTCTTTTAGAAAAAATTACTCCTTTAATTGCGGTAATATTAGCTCTATTAGTAGGTGCAATTGTTATTATATTAATTGGGGAAAATCCTATTGATGTCTATAAATTACTTTTCGGCCACGCTATTGGCAACAGAGATGGCTGGGGTAATGTATTGTTCAGAGCAACCCCCTTAATATTTACCGGGTTAACAGTCGCCTTCGCTTTCCGCTGTGGTTTATTTAATATAGGCGGAGAAGGACAAATGTATATAGGAAGTTTTCTTGCTACCTGGGTTGGATTTACCTTTACTAATTTACCTGCTTTTATACTTATTCCTCTATGCATTCTTGCAGCTGCAGCTGGAGGTGCTCTATGGGCAGCTATTCCCGGAATATTAAAGGCTAAAACAGGGGTACATGAGGTTATTGTTACTATTATGATGAACTGGATAGCCGCCTCTTTAACTTTCTTTCTTGTTTTAAAATTTAAAGCACCGGCAACAGAAGCAATGATAGCAGCCGGCGTAAAACAGATGATTCCACATACCAGTGAAATTGCTGAAGCTGCCCGACTTCCCCGACTTTATACTGTTTTTAAGTTTTTAAATATAGATTTCCCTGCTTATAATCAGGTTAATGTTTCCTTTTTTATTGCCATAGGTGTAGCCATATTAGCTTACTATATTTTATGGAAAACAAATTTAGGCTACGAAATAAGAGCAGTCGGCTATAGCCCTTTAGCTGCTGAATATGGCGGCATAAGTGTGGCAAAAAATATTGTATTAGCCATGGTTATAAGTGGTGCTTTTGCCGGTTTAGTAGGAACTAATGAGGTAATGGGCTATAAATATCGCTGGAGACAAGAAATATTTACCGGATTAGGATTTAACGGAATTGCCGTGGCACTTTTAGGTAAAAATCACCCCCTGGGGGTAGTCTTAGCTGCTATTTTATTCGGTATTTTAAATTACGGAGGGGCTATAGTTAATATTTTTACTGAAGGAAGAATACCTCGGGAACTTATTATGGTATTACAAGCTGTTATAGTAATATTTGTGGTAATCAGTGATGAAGTAGTGAAGAGATTAATTCGCCAAAGGAGGAAAATAGCATAATGTTTGGTGATATTTTTAACGCCCAGTTTGTCGCTTCATCTATCAGAGTAGCTATTCCTTTAGCTTTAGCAGGTTTGGGAGGAGTATTTTCAGAAAGGTCAGGAGTAATTAATATTGGGTTAGAGGGTATGATGTTAACCGGTGCCTTTACGGCAATCGCAGTTACTAACTTTTCCGGAAATCCCTGGGTGGGAGTCTTGGGAGCAATCCTGGTAGGTATTTTATTAGGATTAATACATGCTATTACCTGTATTACCTTTAAAGCCAACCAGATAGTAAGCGGTGTGGCAATTAATTTATTTGCCAGTGGAATCACTGTATTTTTTAGTTGGCTTCTATTTGGTGAAACCCAAATTATGGCTAAAACTAATTTACCAATTTGGGGATTGCCTCTTCCAGGTATAGAAGAAGGCTCAGCATTTGCAAGAAATATTATTGTAATGTTTGCTCATCATTCTCCCTTAGTTTATTTAACCATTGTAATTTTTATATCAGCGCACTTAATTATATTTAAAACTCCTTTTGGGTTAAGGCTAAGATCGGTGGGAGAATACCCGCAGGCTGCTGATACTATGGGAGTAAATATTATCAAAATGAGATATATAGCAGTTATGACCTCCGGGGCTCTTGCCGGTTTATCCGGTTCTTTTTTATCTTTGGAACAAGCTCATTTTTTTGTCAAAGAAATGAGTGGGGGTAGGGGCTTTATTGCCTTAGCAGCGATGATTTTTGGTAAATGGACTCCCCTTGGTACTGCCGGAGCTGCTCTACTTTTTGGAGTTGGAGAAGCTTTGTCTATGAGATTGCAAGGTGTTCTGGTTATTCCGGTTCAATTTATCCATATGGTTCCCTACTTATTGGCAATTTTTGTATTAGTAAGCGCAATCGGAAGAGCTACCCCTCCGGCAGCAGATGGAATTCCTTACGAAAAAGAAATAGGGTAGAAAGCAAAAAAAAATTAAGAATAACTCGACCAAAAAATGTTTTAGGTATATAATATAAAAAATAATACAATTTCCAAAAAAGGAGAAAAATTTAATCAAATGAAAGATATTGGAAATTTCTTAAAAGAGAAAAGGGAAGCAAGGGGAATTTCTTTAATCGAAGCAGAGAAAGATGTAAAGATACGTAAAAAACATTTACAAGCCCTTGAAGAAGGTAATATAGATGCAATTCCTGGCAGAACTTATCTTATTGGATATTTGAGAAATTACAGTAAATATCTGGGCATAGATGAGGAAAATATTAATCAGATAATTCAAACTTATAAAAATTTAGAAAGGCAGAAGACTGGTTTAGAAAAAACTAAAGAAAGAAGTATTCGCCTTAAAAGGAAGGATAGATCTATATTTGAGAAAAGAAAGCTTTTCTTTCCTATTAAGTATGTTTATTTAACCAGCTTTGTCCTTATAATCTTTATTGGATTATTTTTATTGAATCGTTCGCTTAGAGGGGCCCAGGATTTTCCGGTTCCTTCGCCTGAAATAGAAAATGAAATTGGCATAAGTGTTGGGGAAAAAGCGGACGATATAAGCACTTTAACCGAAGAATTTATTGAATTGGGAGCAGAATATTCAACACCGGATAGTATTTTAGCCGAAAAATTACCTATCCTAAAATTAATAGCCAATGACAGAACCTGGTTAAAAATTATTTCCGAAGATAAAATAATTTTTGAAGGAATATTATTTAACGGAGAAGAATACCTTTGGGAAACTGACCAAACTTTAGAAATTATCACTGAATACCCCACTAAAATTGAAGCATATTATGATGATGAAATAATTGAAATTAGTAAAGGAACTATTGATAATTACCTTCTAAAATATAATTTTATCCCTGCACAAAATATTTAAATTTTTAGGTATACCCTGATAAGGGAGTAACTGCTAAGCGGGGCAAAGAAACTTAACCTAAAAACGGAACAGTTAGGAATATATTAAAACTGTGGGAAAGATATTTCTACCAAAACCAGCCAAACTTATAATAAGTATGTTTACCTCTGATAAATGTCTATTTAGTCTATATAAAGAGGAATTAATAAAAAGGTTT
>NCRO01000476.1 GCA_002849045.2 Candidatus Sediminicultor secundus | reverse complement strand
TTCTTTGCTATATACTATATACTATATGCTGTATACTAATCAAGCTCCTCGTAACCACATTATGAAATCATTTTTTTGTTATTGTTAATAATATATCATATAATAAATCAGAAGTCGAAAATNNAAAGAAGGATTTTTTAAGTGCAATATTGAAGTAATAAATAATTATAAATAAATAATGAAAGAAGGGAGGAAATTTTTAAATTTCTCACAAAAGGAGGTAAATTTTCATGAAAAAAAATGTCTTAATAAAAAGTATTCTAGTATTAGTAGTAATTGCTTTATTGACTATGGGATTTACAGGATGTGGGGCTACTTATCCGACGTATCAAACTACAGGAACAGTTTATGTATATACAGATAGTTATGACTATTATTATATTTATATGGATAACGTTTATCAGGGATATTCTTATTATACTTCTTCGTATACAGTGATATATAATGTACCTATTGGATATCACACTTTTTCAGCTTCTGGATATTGGTATTACGGCTCTTCAGGCAGCGTATATATCACTTCCGGATCAAACTATGTAACAATTTACACTTACTAACCTTATTTTATCAGAAAAAGAAAAAAGATAGGCTACTTTTTGCATCTATCTTTTAGATTAAAGTAGCCTGTCTTTTTTTTGTTTTCTTAACCCGTATTTTGCGGGCCTGATGAATCAAGCATTTACTTATAGAAGCGAGAGGTCTTTTCTACTTTGGGCACGATGCATCGTGCCCCTACACCTGAATTCTGATTACTGATTTTTATCTTTATATTTCCTTAACCAGCTAACCAGGTAACCAACTAACCACCTAACTAAATGGATACGAGATACGAATTCACTGTACCAACGCTATTACCGTAGTATCACTTTCAACCTGCAGGAACATTTCGGTTCCCTCTTCTATTTTTACATTTTTACCCGGGACTAAGGCTCCAAAAACTAATCCTATAGGATTGCTTAAAATAATAAATCCTAAAATTCCTGCCCCTATTGCCACATATAATCTCTTATTTTCTTCTTCAGCCTCTTCTCCTAATATTAAACTAAGAGAAGTCCCGTCTAATGCTGGAAGTGATTTAAATTCTATCTCTAACTTTCCAGGTCGAGATAATAGAGTAGCCTTCTTAGCTTTGGTTATTTCACCTACTCCTTCAGAATTGACGGGGATAATCAATTTATTATCCAAAAATACGTTTTCACTTATTTGAAAAATAAATGTTTCGCCTGCTTTATTACTTTTAGAACTTAAAGTACTCAAAAAACGAATAGGCGTCAGGGTACCAGCAGGAATTACCACTTCTTCCACTTGTGGTCTACCTTCTTTAAAACAAACTCCAAAAATGCTCTCTGCCCTCATAGCCAGGACATCAGATGATGTTTTGCCAAATAATACATTCTCTAAATTTTCTATTTTAGCAATTAAAGGTTCAGAGGTAATTTTTTCTTCTAATATCCACTGAGAAGCATTGATTTTAAAAATTACGGAAGGGTCTTCCGGAGTTCCTGAAATTATAAATTCTTTTAACTGTTTTGCTCTGCTGGTAATGGTTCCAGGGAGAGTTCGACCCACTAATTCTTTTTCTAAATATTCTACCCGTTCAACCAAAGGTTTCTCCTGGGTTACCCCATAGATAGCCATTTCTACCTGGGATAAATCCTCTAATAAGGTTGCTTGAGAAACCTCTGCCGCCCAGGAAAATTGAGCTAATACTGAAGTACAAATAAAAACAATTACTAAAAGAAGAGAAAATGATTTTTTAAATAACATTAAGGTCACCTGCCTTTGAAAATAATCTATCGATTATTTTAATTAACTAATTAACCAATTAGCCAATCAGCCAATTAAAATACAAAACTGGTTTTTGATTATTAGTTATTGGTTGTTAGTTTTAAGATAATGTTGCCGTACTCTGATAAATCAGAGGTCATAATGCCATTAAAGACAGGCGAGACGCCTGTCCTACGTATGAGACGGGTTCGATTCATCGAACCCCTACCTCCTAAACACCAACCGCT
>NCRO01000475.1 GCA_002849045.2 Candidatus Sediminicultor secundus | reverse complement strand
TAAATCAGAGCTCGAAATGACATTGGGGGATTGCGGGTTCTGGTAATCATTCTTTAGGGCGGCCCACAGCCAGCCAGCAGGGCTTTGGATGTTCCTCTTGAATTTTAGCAGGTCTATTTTTTCATCGATCTTTTTTGGGGGATAGTTNNTTTCCCCTCAATATCTAAATCCCTTAACTGTTCTCTAACTGCCTGCATCTTCTCTTCTCCTTCCTCTTTTAATTTTTTAAAATTAGCAGCAACAACAGCATTTTCTCTCTCTTTGTTGTTGTTGCCTTGGTACTGTTTAAGATTGGTATTGTTAGGGTAGCGATTTGATACCAAAGAAAGTTTCATATTGCTACCAATAGAGGTATCATTTTGATACCTATCAGGTTTCATTTTGCTACCAAGGAAATCTATTATATTGTCCGGATCCGGAGGCTCTTTGAGCTCTTCAAGAGGGGTAATCTGATAGATGTTATTTCTATAATGACCGGTAGTGGATTTACCCCTGGTTATATTTTTAATCAGACCAAATTTAATCAGGGTATCCTGGTATCTGAGTAA
>NCRO01000474.1 GCA_002849045.2 Candidatus Sediminicultor secundus | reverse complement strand
GCCTCTTTAGTTCATGATATAGGGAAGGTTAATTTGCCCACTGAAATTGTAAGTAAACTAAATAGATTAAGTGAAGCAGAATTTAATTTTATTAAAAATCATCCCAGAATAGGTTATAATATCTTAAAAAAAGTAGATTTCCTCTGGCCCATTGCTGAAATTGTCTTTCAACATCAAGAAAAGATAGATGGTTCAGGATATCCGAGAGGATTAAAAGGTGCTGAAATTCTTATAGAGGCAAAAATATTAGGGGTAGCAAATGTAGTTGAAGCAATGTCTTCTTCTAGATCTTACCGACCTGCAATTAGCATTGAGGAATCCTTAGCAGAAATTTCTAAGAACAAGAATATTCTTTTTGACCCGGAAGCAGTAGATGCTTGCTTAAGACTCTTTAAAGAAAAAAGCTTTA
>NCRO01000047.1 GCA_002849045.2 Candidatus Sediminicultor secundus | reverse complement strand
GCCTGGGTATAGGGATGTTTAGGGCTATTAAATAATTCTTTTTTAGGGGCAGTTTCTACTATCTTACCTAAATACATCACTGCAACTCTATCACAGATATGTTTTATTACACTTAAATCATGAGCTACGAACAAAAGGGTAAGTCCAAATTCTTTCTGTAAATCTAGTAATAAATTAACAATTTGGGCTTGAATAGAAACATCCAGAGCGGATACACATTCATCGGCAACTATAAACTCCGGATTGGTAGCCAAAGCTCTGGCAATTCCTATCCTCTGCCTTTGTCCGCCACTAAATTCGTGAGGGTATCTGTTTATCTGGTCTGGTAGAAGACCAACTTTTCTCATAATTTCTATTACTTTCTCTTCCCGCTCTTTTTTGAAAGCAGTCTTGTGTACCTCCATCGGTTCAGCAATAGTTGCTCCTATGGTCATCCTGGGATCAAGAGAGCCAAAGGGGTCCTGATAAATAATCATCATTTTTCTTCTAAATTTTAGCATCTCTTTTTTTCTTAAATGAGTTATTTCCTGACCATTAAAATATATTTTACCTTCTGTTGGGTCTAATATTCGCAGTATAGTTTTCCCACAGGTAGTCTTTCCGCATCCCGATTCTCCCACAAGACCAAGAATTTCTTTCTTCTCTACATAAAAACTTACATCATCTACAGCTTTAACAGCCTCTTTTTTACCCAAAGGTGATTTACCCATCCAGAACCATTTTTTTAGATTTTTAACTTCTACCAATTTTTCCATTCTACTTATTTACTCCTCATCTTCTTCTTAACTAAATGACATTTCACCAGATGAGAATTTTCTATCTCTATCAGTTCTGGCATCTCTTCAACACATCTTTTAAAACTGAAATCACATCTGGGATGAAATGGACATCCTGAAGGTAAATCAAGGAGATTGGGGACTATACCCGGAATTGCATCAAGATGTTCTGTTTCAACGTTCATCCTGGGTATTGATTTACTTAACCCTTTGGTATAAGGATGAAGAGGATTGCTAAAAAGTGTATATACATCGGTATATTCTACAATATGCCCGGCATACATTACCGCAACATTATCACACATTTCAGCGATTACTCCCAGATCATGAGTTATTAATATCACCGAGGCCCCAAATTTATCTTTTAAATCATTAATTAATCTTAAAATCTGAGCTTGAATGGTAACATCAAGGGCGGTGGTAGGTTCATCAGCAATAAGCAAGGTGGGATTACAGGATAGAGCCATGGCAATCATCACTCGCTGTCTCATCCCCCCGGATAACTCATGAGGGTAATTATCTATTCTCTTCTCTACGTCCGGTATCCCTACAATCTTTAATATCTCTATAGACTTTTTTCTAGCCTCTTTTTTATTTAATCCCTGATGCAATTGAATGGCTTCCCCAATTTCATGACCGATAGTGAATACCGGGTCCAATGAAGTCATAGGTTCCTGGAAGATCATAGATATTTTCTTCCCTCTTATCTTTCTAATTTCTTTATCATCTAACTTTAAGAGGTCCTTGCCTTCGAAATATATTTCTCCGCCTACAATCTTTCCCGGAGGATGAGGAATTAATTTCATAACCGACAGAGCGGTAACACTCTTACCACTTCCGGATTCTCCTACAATTCCTAAAGTTTCCCCCTGGTTAATTTTAAAACTAACCCCATCTACCGCCTTCACCGTACCTTCATGGGTAAAAAAGTGAGTTTTTAAATTTTTTATTTCCAATAATGTTTTCATATCTTGTGTTACTTTATCCTATTTTATAAATTTAGAGGAACGGAGAACCGTCCCCTGTACCACCATTAAGTTTTAAGTCGGGGATCCAAGATATCCCGTAAACCGTCTCCTAATAGATTCAGGCCTATAACAGATAATAATATTGCTATTCCGGGAAATGTTGCTGCCCACCATGCTCCACTCACAATATAGGAATAGCTCCTGGAGAGCATAGCCCCCCATTCCGGAGTGGGAGGTTGAGCACCTAATCCTAAAAAACCGAGAGCTGCACAATCTAAAATGGCAGTAGCTAACATCAGAGTTCCGTATACAATTACCGGGGCGATACTGTTGGGCAGGACATGGCGAAAGACAATTCTTGCATCACTCGACCCGATTGCCTTTTGGACTTCGATATATTCCATTTCTTTAATGTAGAGTACCGAGCTTCTGATAATCCTCGCCATCTGGGGGGTATAGACTATACCTATTGCTATCATTGCCTTATCCAATCCCTGACCCAGAACAGTTACAATTACAATAGCCAGCAGTAATGCTGGGAAGGCAAACATAATATCAACTATTCTCATAATTACTGCATCTACCCATCCTCCGTAATAACCAGCCATTACTCCAAAGGTTATACCTAAAAGCATGGCAATTCCTACTGCCACAAAACCTGCGGTTAAACTGACTCTGGCTCCATAGAGAATTCTACTTAAAACACATCTCCCCAGGGCATCAGCCCCTAAGGGCATACCTTCTACTCCATCTTCACTCCAGAATCCCGGTTTTAAAGCCTTGAAAAGTTCCGGAGGAGAAGGAGTAGGGTTATTAGGAGCAATATAATTAGCTAAAATGGCACATAAAATGAGTATAATAACAATTACCAGACCAAAGACTGCTGATTTATTATATTTAAGTCTTCTGGTTAATTCTTGGGTTTTAGTCTCTCTTGTTCTTTCCATTTTTTAACCTATCCGTAATGAATTCTTGGGTCAATATAAACATAAACAATATCAGTTATTAAATTCACAATTACAAACATTAAAGCAAAAAATAATACACATCCTTGTACTACAGGATAATCCCTCATATTTACTGCATCTACCACATATCTACCTATTCCCGGCCAGGAAAAGACTGTTTCTGTCAAGATAGCTCCGGCTAGCAGTAAGCCAAAATTCAATCCGATTACGGTAATTACCGGAATCATAGCATTTCTTACCGCATGTTTGTAGATTACCATTCTCTCTGATAATCCTTTAGCTCTTTCTGTTCTTATAAAATCCTGTCTCAAGACTTCTAACATACTTGACCTGGTTACTCGGGCAATGGTAGCCATCGGAATAGTAGACAGGGCAACAGAAGGCAAGATTAAATAACGAAGTGAACTTATAAAAGCGGCGAAATTACCGGTAATGAGACTATCCAACAGGTAAAAACCGGTAATTCGCTGGAAAGATATCATCATACTTATCCGTCCACTGATAGGCAACCACCTCAGATATACTCCGAAAATCATCATCAACATAATTCCTAACCAGAAAACCGGCATCGATAACCCGAAGAGAGCTACTCCCATAAAGGAATAATCAAAGACAGAATACTGACGGGAGGCAGAGATAATTCCAGCAATACTTCCGATAACTACTGCAAAAATCATAGAAAATATGGTAAGCTCGATTGTATTGGGGAATCTTTCCAGTATCTCTTTAGTTACATATTCGTTAGAGACTATTGAACGCCCCAGATCTCCTCGCAAGATCTGTTTGAGCCAGACCCAATATTGAGTGGAAAGGGGCTTGTCTAACCCGTATTTTTCTCTGATAGCACTGATAACCTGAGGAGAGGCATGTTCACCGGATATAGTTAATGCCGGGTCACCGGGGGCTAAACGAATCAAAGAAAAGGCGAGGATAGAAACTCCTAATAGTACCGGAATCAACATTAATAA
The DNA here is from genome assembly GCA_002849045.2 of Candidatus Sediminicultor secundus. The sequence goes on along the minus strand of NCRO01000047.1, from coordinate 7,383 downwards.
TCTTTTGGTAATATACCATTTCATTTACTAATTCCTATCTATTTTTAGTTATACTTATACTATTATACTTTTTAACCATCATAATGCAACAAGAAAAAAGAAAAAAAATGTGCCCTTTCAGGCACATTTTTATTTCATTCAGGGAAGGGGTGACTCAGTCGCCCCTTCCCTTTTACGAAAATTCAAACCCAGAAAGTTCCTTCTATTCTATCCAAACTGGATAGAAGAACTTTCTTGAGGTAGGATGAAGAACATAACCCTGTACATTTGCTCTGAAAGCTACAGACTGAGTAGCATGAGCCAGATAGACATAGCCAGCATCTTCATGAATCATTTCCTGGGCTTTCTTATAATATGCTACTCTCTTTTCTTCATCATAAGTGGCTAAAGCTGCGGAAAGTAATTCTTGGTTAGTATTACTAGTATAGAAAGCATAATTTCCAGCATTACCGATTGAACAGACATTTGCTCCGTATAATACATTTAAGAAATTATCTGTATCTCCATTGTCACCAGTCCAACCTAAAAGACACATCTGATGCTTTCCGGCTTGAGTTTCCTGTAAATAGGTTCCCCAATCCACCTGATAAATGTTTACCTTTATTCCTACAGCAGCTAAATAGCTCTGAATAGCTTCCCCAATCTTAGGAGGATCGAACATATACGGTCGGGATACAGGCATTACATATAGAGTGACTTCAAAGCCATCCGGATATCCTGCGGCCGCTAAAAGTTCTTTAGCTTTTGCTGGATCATAAGGATAATCTACTATATCATCATTATAGCCCAGCATAAAGGGAGGCATTCCATTTTTAGCCTTAATTGCTGTTCCCATATAAAGATTATCCACTATCGACTGTTTATCAACAGCCATATTAATTGCCTGTCTCACTTTCTTTTTAGTAAGGGGTTCAAAATATCCAGGAGTTTTAACCAGGGGCTCTTCTTCTATATCACGTGCTCCATTTTTATTAGTATCTATATATCCATATCCCGAATTCATAGCCATATATCCGATGTTCATTCCTGGTTCGGCTAAAAGTTTCAAATCTTTATTAGCCTTTATTTTGTCAAAATGAGCAGGATCTAGATGTTCTATCCCCTGCACTTCACCTACTTCTAAAGCCATAAGACGAGCTGAAGGGTCAGGAATAACTTTGAAGATTAATTTATCCAGCTTGGCCCTTTCCCTCCAATAATTCTCATTGGCCTCTAAGGTGATATGATCATCTTTTACCCATTCGACAAATTTAAAAGGACCAGTTCCACTTGGATTTTTAAAGGCATCTTCTTTGTATTTTTCCGCATTAGCAGGACTCACAATAGTAACCGTAAACATGGCCAAACTGGTCAAAATAGAAACATTCGTTCTTTTTAAGACAAGTTTTACGGTGTAGTCATCAATCTTCTCCATCTTATCTATATCACCGAACATATACCCCCAGTAAACCCATTCACCATATTGATGGAAAGGATGATTAGTGTCATACTGGCGGGCAAAGGAAAAGACTACTGCATCTGCATTAAAATCAGTCCCGTCATGAAATTTAACCCCTTTTCTTAAGTGAAAAACAATCTCTGTCCCATCTGCTGATGCCTCCCAGGAGGTAGCCAAACAAGGTTGTATCAATACAGAACCTTCTTCATATTCAACTAAACCTTCGAAGATATTATCCATTCTCTGTATGGATTCTCCATCAGTTACATCGGCAGGGTCTAATCTGTCCACATCTCCGCTACTACCAAATACCAGGGTGCTCCCTGCGGAAGCTGCCCCAACTACACTAAATACTAATCCTACTGTTAACAACAAAACTACAAACAATTTACTTTTCATGTTTATTCTCCTTTCTAATTAATACTTTTCACATTAATTACAACACCCAATTAATTCTTTAAATAATTTTCCTCCTTTCTTTCTTATTTTGTATTATAGTTGTGAATTCAATTTAGATTATGCTCAGATGATATCTTAAAAACATTTTAATTATTTCAAATATGGCAGAGGATTAACCGGCTTGCCGCTTAATCTTATTTCAAAATGGAGGTGGGAACCAGAAGCATTTCCAGTCCTTCCTACTTTGCCAATTATACTTCCCCTTTTCACATACTGACCTTTCTTCACTAAATTCACCGAGTTATGAGCATATACCGTAGAATATCCCCTATCGTGGCTTAAGATAATCACATTTCCAAATCCCCGCATATAACCAGCATAGCTTACCCTGCCACTCTCGGCAGCTACTATATTAGTCCCGGTAGGACCACCAATATCTATACCAGCATGAAATTCTTTCCTTCCGTTTAAGACTCTTACCCCATAAGGAGAAGTAATCCTTCCTCTTACCGGCCAGATAAAATTATTTATACTAAGGCGAGCCCCGGGTACATTAGGAATTCTCAATTGCCGTCCTGCAGAAATTTTGGAAGCATCAGTAATACTATTAGCTGCTATAATAGCCTCTAATTTTACATTATAATCACGCGAAATACTCCAGAGGCTTTCTCCTTTTTTTACATAATAAATTATTTCCTCCGCTGCAGCTTCCTGGCTATATCCTTCTGCTTTGGCAATATCCATATTAGTTATGGGCAGCTTCAATTTTTGACCTATAGACAGTCGGGATATTTCTTTTAAATTATTAACAGAAATGATAGAAATCATCTTTACATCATATCTCTGGGATATGCTCCACAAGGTATCTCCTTTTACCACGGTATAAGTTATAATGGTTGGTTCCTGTTTCTGATTAGAGTTAGATACTCCTCCTCCTATTGCGGGGATTTCTAATTTTTGGCCAAGTGATAAGAAATCTTTGTCTCTAAAATTATTTACATCAATAATAACTTCCACTGAAACTCCATATTTTCGAGAAATATTCCATAGATTATCACCTGCTTTAACTGTATAAACAATCGGTTCTGCATTTCCGGGCTGACTGATATTATCATTAATGTTATTATTCTTTTTATCAATAACTGCCTGGTTAACAATCTTTGTCTCAGCAACAGCATTTTTATGCGAAGGTATTTTCATTTCCTGCCCGATAGAAATTAATTCTGAATTAGCAATGTTATTGGTGGCAAGAATTAGATCTACAGAAAGATTATATTTTCGGGCAATTGACCATAAAGTCTCTCCCTTGTTTACGATATGCATATTATAATCAGCGGCAGGGAGATTATCTTGAGAAATTTTAATTATCTGACCGATGGATAAAGTATCTTTATCTTTTATATTATTAAAAGCTAAGATTAGTTGCAAGGATAGATTGTATTGTTTGGAGATGCTCCATAGAGTATCACCCTTGGTTACTTTATGTGTAATAAATTCATCATTGCTATCATCAGCAAAAGAGTAAAAAGGAATAGAAAAGATAAACAATAAAAGTAAGGTAACTAAAATAATAGAATTTTTCTTATCTCTATTATGTTTTTGAGCTAAATACATCCTCTGTTCTCCTTTACTTAGAAATTACTAATCATAAATGAGGTAAAAAATAAACAATTAAGAAGTTTCCTCAGGCAGCTATTTTTTTAATTTTAGCAAGGACTTTATGATTTTTTTTCTATTTCTTGTTCTTCTTATATTTCTTTTCTAAAAAATTATCAATAGCATCCCTTTTGAAGCGCCAGATTCTTCCAATTTTAACTGCCGGAATCTTATTAGTTCTTGCCCATTGATAAACAGTAAGAGGTTTTACTTGTAAATATTTCGCTACTTGTTTTGCAGTTAAATATTCTTCCATTTTATAAACCTCCCTTGATTTATGCTGATCTCTTTATATTATATTATTGTTTTTTGATGATTTTGTCAATTTTTTTTATATCGTATTGTATATTGCATATTGCAATACGCCCTTTTTTTATGATTTTGTAGGGGCACAATGAATTGTGCCCTTTCTTTCTTGTTATGGGTACGATACATCGTGCCCCCTACTCCTGACTTCTGATTTTCTTCATGCAATACGAATTACCATTCACTATCGACTAAATAATTAGGCAATTAGAGAATTGGTCAATTGGCTAATTAATTTTTCACCTTTCGCTTTTATCTTTTTCTTTATGCAACATATCTCCTATCTCCTGGACAACCCGATAGGGTTTAGTCAAAATTCTGATGGGTATAGACTTTAGAAAATGAGATATATCACTTTTCATCTCCTCAGTTATTCGATGGGGTTTAGTTAACACCCTATCTATAAAATCTACGGTGTAGGTTTCTAATAATTTTTCCCGGTTAATTCTAATTTCGTTTCCGCAAATATTACACTTAATATCTTCTAAATATTCACCTTTATAGGTAATAGTATGATTGGTTTCTTTATTGCAGTGAAGACAAAAAAGTTGAGCTTTTACTTTACTGGTCATTTGCTCTCAAGTTCGCCGTATTGAACTTCCCCCCCCTCTTTTTTTAATCCAGCAAAAACCATTCCATTTACTCTTCGCTTAAAACCTGTGCCAATCTTTTGTACATCTGGTAAGATTTCATTACTTTTTTTATATGCTCTCTGGTCTCAGAATAAGGAACATTTTCTACAAAATTATCCAAATCAGACCTATCATATTCCTTTAACCACTTACTGGTTGTACCTGGACCGGCATTATAGCCAGAAATCATTAATATGGAATCATTAGAAAATCTTTCTTTTAAATAATTAATATACCAGCAACCTAAATTTATATTTACTTCATGAGAGAATAACATCTCATCAGTAAAATCTTCGAGATTTAATTTTTGCGCAATCCATTCCCCGGTCGAAAATATTATTTGCATCAATCCCCTTGCACCCGCCACTGATTCATTCCAAGGATTAAATCTGCTTTCCTCCCTAATCATAGCCAGAACAAGTAAGGGGTCTATTTCGTATTCCAAAGCACGTTCTCTAATTATATCCTCATAATAAAGAGGATAGAGACTTTTCCATAATTCAAGAGGTAAATCCTCCAATTGGCGATTATCCTCTAAATAGTTAAAAATTATCTCCGTATAATTTACAGAATCGTAATAATCCCTATTCTTTTTGTAAAGACTACTTAACCTAAATAATAAAAAGATATTCCCGGAATTATGATTTAATGTTTCTCTTAATTCAACTATTGATTCTTTGTAAAAACTAATCTCTTCAAATAATTCTGCTTTAAGTAGCGACAGTTGACCTTTCCCCTCTATTTTATCATATTTTTTTAAAAATTCCTCTAAATTTATAAAATCTTCTTTCTTGGAGATAGAAACAGGCCAAACAAAACTAATATCACTTCTCTGTTCTATAATTCTTTCGGTATAATAACTTAAAGAGTATTCCCGAATAAGCTTCTCGTAGGCAATTTTTGCCTCCTCATCTGACCCCATATTCTCTAAAATCTTTCCCATCCAGTACAGGGCATCATCTCCCAATCTGCTTTGAGAAAATCTTTCTGATAATTCTCGATAGTAATCTAATGCCTCAGGATAAAAATTATTATTGGTATAATATCGGGCTAAATTCCATAGAGAAGTCATTGATTCATAACTATTAGGATATTTGCTTATCAATTCTCGCCATAGGGAAATTCCTTTTTCTGTTTCTTTTAACTGAAAATAAGATTCTGCCAGACGCAGATAAGATTGTCGGGCATAATAGCTTTCAGGATATTGTCCTATAATTTTTTCATACTTATCTATTGCCAAATAACGCTCTCCTAAGACGCGCAGAGAATTACCACCAAGATAATTTGCTTTAATAGTAATTTCGCTGGGAGGAAATTTTGCTATAATCTCCTCACACTGGTTAAAAGCTTCCTTATACTCCTTTTTGTAATATAAGGACCTTGCCCTCTTATAATAAATTGCTGCAATATCCGGGGCTTCAGGAAAAGTTTTAATAACTTTCTTATATAAATCTTCAGCCATATTATACTGGCGATATTTAAACAAAATATCTGCACATTTTACCATTATATGGTAAGGAACCTTTACATCCTTTAAATCCTCTTGAATCTTATAAAAATATCTAATCAATAACTCTTCCGGTTCTGAATTCCTTTTAAGTCTATAGCCTTCATCTAATATCTCATATAAACAGTTAAGAGAATCAATATATTTTTTTTCTTGCCAGTATATCTCAGAAAGCTCAAGCAAAGCCTTTGCTTTAAGCTGGCTACTTTTAGAATCTTCTAAGATATTTTTATAATAAATTACCGCAGAAGTTGTATCGTTTAACTCTCGATAATTTTGAGCGATTTGGTAATTGGCTTCTGAAATAATCAGACTTTGAGGAAAGTTCTCTATTATTTGTTTATAAGTAGCTACAGATTCGCGATTTTCACCTTTTAGTCTATAGGTTTCAGCCAGATGAAAGAGGGAATAATCAGTCAAAATAGGGTCATCTACTACTAAGTTTTTATAAACTTCTATCGCCTTATCCCAATCTTCAATTTTTCTATAACAATCTCCCAATATATATTGGGATTTAATATAAAGAGGTAAATTTAGGGTGGAATATTTTAGCTTTAGCAACTCGGAAATTGCTTTCTGGTAATTACTCTGTTTGTATAATTCCAATCCTATCTTATAGATTTCCAGATCTTCTATTAGTTTAATATTTGAAGGTTGTTCTTCTACTACTTTGGAAAGCCTTAATATCTTCAGTTGTTGAGTCTCAAGTTCAGTCAACTTATCATTGCCGGCCAAAACAATATCTGCTACGAATAAGCTGATAGCTAAAATTATTATCAAAAAAAATATCATTGCGGTTTTCATTTTATCCACTCTTATTTTCATTTTAATTTTTATTCTGTAGAGACACGATAAATCGTATCTTTTTTATTCCATTCCATATATCTCCTTCACCACGGCGTACAGTGCTGCTACGATCCAAATTTAAAGCTTTTTTCTTTAAAGAGTTTAAGGCAGGCATTTACTACTTCGAGGTCATAAAGAATACCTTTATTCTTGGAGATTTCTTCTAAGGCTTTATCGATGCCTAATGAAGGTCGATAAGGACGATGGGAAGACATTGCCTCTACCACATCAGCTACTCCGATAATTTTTGCTTCCAAGAGAATTTTCTCATCTTTTAAACCTTGAGGATATCCGGAACCATCTATCTTTTCATGGTGTTGTAAGACAATCTTTGCAACCGGCCAAGAAAAATCTATTTTCCTCAAAATATCATAACCTACTTTGGGATGATTTTTAATTAAACTAAACTCCATCTCATTTAATTTGCTTGGCTTACTTAGAATTTCAGCAGGTATATTTACCTTTCCAATATCGTGAACCAGGGCAGCAATCCGTATTCCTTCAATCTTATCTTCAGGAAGTTTCATTTCCTGGGCTATAGCCACCGCAAGTTGAGAAACTGTATTTTGATGACCAGCAGTATAGGGGTCTCTGGTCTC
>NCRO01000473.1 GCA_002849045.2 Candidatus Sediminicultor secundus | reverse complement strand
TATAGTGTTGATTCGGTTTTCGAACTTTAGTTAAAAGATGTCCGGGATAGTCTTATAAAAAATTAATTAACAACAACAGCAACATTTTCTTTTTTTTGTTTTTGTTATATTGGTAATGTTCAATATTGTTATTGTTAGGGTTCAAATTTTAGACCTGGCCAGGTCCAAAATTTGCACCCTATATTGTTGTTGTTGTATTTATTGTATTGTTATTATTAAGGGTTAGAATTTACACCACCTTTATTTAAAATTTGAACTACCCCTGGTGCAAAATTGACCACAAGCTCATTAAAATCAGGACAAAATTGCACTACCCCTGGTGCAAAAATGACTATTCGACGTGGTTCAATTTTGGTAACTTATCAGATCTTGCTATTTGATAAAGATTAGTCTGATAATCTCCATTAGCAGACTTTCGTTTATACATCTTTTCGATCAATTCATATTTAATTAATACTTCACGGTATTTTCTTATGGTATTCTTAGTAACTCCCATCCTTTTAGCTAAGGTACCCACAGATGGCCAGGCATGTTTTTTATGACCGTAACAGTAGCTTAGTAACTGAAAATAGAGCATAGTTGGTCCGGTACCTATTATTTTTGTCCAATTGTCTATAAAACCTTTATGAATAAGAGTAAACCCAGTATTTGAAAAACCTTTCTTATTCTCTTCCTTTTCTCTTTCCATATCTTTTTCCTTTCTATAATTATATTTTATGGATAATTTTAGGTATTGATTTGATTTTTCCTATGAATTAATAAATCCTTTTCTTCTTTTTTTTATCTTTCTCAAAAGAGGAAAGTTTAAATGTAGGATATTATCAAGAACAAATACAGATAATATATTACACTATAGTTTTTATAATTTCAACTATATTTTGAATAATTGTAGATTTGAAGGATTTTATTTGATTGGCTATAATATTAGTCGATGGCTTAATATATTAGCCGAAGGAGTCATCAAAAAGATGAAGAAAATTCTTTTTACGACAAATCCCTAAATAAAATATGTAGAGATAGAAAAAACTGACCCTACTTTTTA
>NCRO01000472.1 GCA_002849045.2 Candidatus Sediminicultor secundus | reverse complement strand
TAATTTGTATACCCACCATTCCCCTCTGGATGTCTCTAAGTGCAGCTCTGCCAAAAAAGTGGCCACCAACTAAAATTTATTTTGGTATTGTCATTATCCTTTCCATTGTAGGTTGGTGTGGATTAGCGAGAGTGGTAAGAGGAAAGCTCTTAGAATTAAGGGAAGAAGATTTTGTCATGGCGGCTAAGATTTGTGGAGCAACCTCGGGAAGGATAATCACCAGACATCTTCTCCCCGCATTCTTAAGCTATCTTATAGTGAATGTGACCTTAGCTATACCAAATATGATCTTAGGGGAGACCTCTTTGAGTTTTCTTGGTTTAGGGATGCGCGCTCCGGCAGTTAGTTGGGGGGTTCTATTACAAGATGCACAAAATGTGCGTACACTTGCCCTCCACCCCTGGCTTTTAATTCCAGGATTATGTGTCATCATTACCATTTTAGCCTTTAATTTCTTAGGAGATGGCCTCCGTGACGCAGCTGATCCATATAAGTTATAAATAAGGTTTTAAGGAAGGAAAGGTGTATTGTGGATTTCGAGAATAAGACAATCTTAAATAATAAAAATATCCCTTTATTACAGGTAAAAAATCTCAAGGTTTACTTTTATTTAGAGGAGGGAATCCTAAAGGCGGTGGATGATATAAGCTTTGATATGAGGAGGAAGGAGGTCTTGGGCATAGTAGGGGAGTCTGGTTGCGGAAAGAGCGTCACTGCCCAGTCAATTCTCCGAATAGTCCCTCATCCGGGAAGGACGGTGGGGGGGGAAATCCTTCTTCATCAGAATGGTAATCTCGTTGATCTTGCCAGGTTAGCC
>NCRO01000471.1 GCA_002849045.2 Candidatus Sediminicultor secundus | reverse complement strand
ATGTATTAACTCCTCTCCATGAGGAACACTTAAAATTAAAAGCACGGATGATCCCCTTTGATGGTTTTGATATGTCGGTCCAGTACACGGGTATTATAGAAGAACATTTTGCGATAAGAGAAAGGGTGGGAATCTTTGATGTATCCCACATTAGAGAGATTGAATTGCGAGGAAAAGATGCCCTTCCTTTTGCTGATTATCTGGTAACCAATTCGGTAATGAAGATGAAAGATGGAGATATAAAATATTCTCCCTTATGTTATCCTCATGGGGGCCAAGTCGATGATCTCTTTGTCTATAAGGTACGAGACAATTTTGTACTTTTAGTAGTAAACGCCTCGCCTAACTTTTCAATTAAAGATTACGAATGGGTTTTAAGAAATAAAGGTGATTTTGAAGTTGATATTTTCAATAAAAGTAAAGAATACGGAGAGGTAGCCGTTCAAGGCCCCGACTCTATAAAGCTTTTAGAACCTTTGGTAAAGCCAGATATTTCTCTTAAAGAGTTAAAACGTTTTAAATTTATTTTTGGAGAATTATTCGGTAAAAAAATTCTTATTTCTCGAACTGGCTACACCGGAGAAGATGGATTTGAGATTTATTCCTTTAAGCCTGAAGATATCATAGACATCTGGCAAGGTATTATCGAAGAAGGCCAAAAGTTCGGCCTAAAACCATGTGGATTGGGAGCAAGAGACACAACTCGATTCGAAGTTTGTTATTGGCTTTACGGTAATGATATCGATGAAACCGTAAACCCCTTAGAAAGTGGCCAAGGCTGGACGGTAAAATTTGATAAAGAAAACTTTATAGGAAAAGATGCATTGCTTAAAATAAAAGAAAAAGGAATCAGCAGAAAATTAGTGGGACTTTATATCCCCAAAGGTGGCATTCCCAGAAGCAAAATGGAGGTTAGAAAAGATGGCAAGAAGATTGGATACATTACCTCCGGGAATTATTGTCCTTCTTTGGAAAAGGTGTATGCTCTGGCTATCTTGGACCTTCCTTATACTGAAAAAGGTAGTAAAGTAGATATAGCCATCAGGAATAGAGAGGTTGAAGCAGAAGTTGTAGAGACACCTTTTTTACCACCATTTAATAAAAGATAGAAAAAAATACTTTAATTAAATGCAATTTTTTTCTCAAAAAAGAAGGATTTTAATTTTTTTTGTAGTATTATAGTATATAATTAATATAAACTAAAATATTAAAATGATACTCACAAAAATATTTATAGAGATCGTGAGGTGATTAAATGAAAAAAACGGTATTCTACTAATCCTTTAAGGAGGTGATAATATATTCAATAAGCATCCTGTCTAATCTTTCATAATAAAATAGTTATTTTATCTCAAAGTTGTTAATTTAATTGTAGATTTTTAAAATATATTACATTTTTGAAAATCAAGGAGGTTTTAATATGACTGCTATAATGGAATTTTTAGATATAATTAATGCATTTGTCTGGGGACCCCCAATGATGATTATGTTGGTTGGTACGGGAATATTTTTAACCATTAGGATAGGTGGAAAACAATTTACAAAAACTGGTTACGGATGGAAACTTCTTTTAAAAGGATTTTTAAAAAAAGATTTGGATCAACGAGGGGAAGGTGAAATCACTCCATTTCAATCTTTAACTTCTGTCTTGGCAGCTACAATAGGAAATGGTAATATTGCTGGCGTGGCCACTGCAGTTGCTGCCGGAGGCCCTGGGGCATTAGTCTGGATGTGGATTACAGCCGTAGTTGGAATGGCTACTAAACTAGGTGAAGCTACCTTGGGTGTAAAATACAGGATAAAAGATAAAGATGGCGCTTTTGCGGGGGGACCAATGTATTTCATTTCAAAAGGTTTAGGACAAAAATGGCTGGGCTGGATTTTTGCCCTTTTCGGTGCAACTTGTGCTTTTGGAATCGGAGATATGGTCCAAACTAACTCTCAAGCTCTAGTAATGAATAGTGTATTTAATATCCCAGTCATAGTTACAGGTATTGTAATGGCCTTTTTAGCCTGGATAGTTGTAGTAGGAGGAATCAAAAGAATCGGTGAAGTAACCGAAAAATTGGTTCCCATCATGGCTATTTTTTACATCATTGGAGCATTGATTATAATAATTTCTAAAATTAATCTACTCCCCTGGGCAGTTGGAGAAATATTTAGATCCGCCTTTACCGGAAGGGCTGCTTTTGGAGGATTTGCCGGGGCTACTGTAGCTCAAGCAATGAGATATGGGGTAGCAAGAGGAATATTTTCTAATGAAGCTGGTTTAGGAAGTGCTGCAATAGCTCATGCTGTATCTCAAACTAAACATCCAGCTCGCCAAGGCACTTTGGGTATGGTCGAAGTTATGATTGATACTTTAATTATATGTTCTATGACCGGTCTTGTTATTGTTATGACTGGGGCTTTAGAAACTGGTCTTACCAGTACTGCTCTTACAGCACATGCTTTTACTGCTGTTTTAGGAAGATTAGGTGGACCTCTTGTAGCTATCGGTTCATTACTATTCGGTTATTCTACTCTTATTACCTGGTGTTACTATGGTCAACAATGTGCTCGTTTTATCTTTGGTCCTGTCATAGTTAAACCATATGCATGGCTCTTTGTTATTTTAGCCTTCGCTGGCGCTGTAGTAAAAGTCCCATTTGTATGGTTGCTTACTGATACTCTTAATGGAGCAATGGCTATTCCTAACTTAATTGGTCTAATTTTCTTAAGTGGTGTATTAGCAACAGAAGTAAAAGAATACTTCTCTAATCCAGAAAATCTAGGATAAAACATTTGTAGAAGAGTGATGCCTTAATCTTTTCTTTTTAAGTGTCACTCTTCTCTATTTTTTTTAGAGTTAAAGAAGGAATATAAAAAGCCTCTATACCTTTTATCTCTTCTGGTATAGAGGCTTTTTTTGTAAATGTTAATTTGTTTTACTTGCTTAGTACATTCCACCCATTCCCCCTGGAGGCATTCCCCCTGGAGGCATTCCCGTATCTTTCTTTTCTTCAGGTTTATCGGTAACTAAACATTCGGTAGTAAGAATCATTCCACCTATGCTGGCTGCATTTTGTAAGGCAGATCTGGTAACCTTAACCGGGTCAACAATACCTGCTTTTATCATATCCACAAACTCTCCAGCGGTTACATCAAAACCAATTCCATTTTCTTTGCCTTTTAATTTTTCTACAATTACCGAACCTTCATAACCACCATTGGTAGCAATCTGCTTTGTGGGTGCTTCTAAAGCTTTTATAATAATCTTTGCCCCAATCTGTTGATCGCCTTCTAACTTCAAACCCTGTAATGCGGGAATAATATTTAATAATACTGCTCCACCACCAGCAATAATCCCTTCTTCTACTGCTGCTTTAGTAGCGGATAGTGCGTCTTCAACTCGATGTTTCTTCTCTTTAAGCTCAGTTTCAGTAGCAGCTCCTACTTTTATAACTGCTACTCCACCAACCATCTTCCCTAATCTCTCTTGTAGTTTTTCACTATCATAATCGGAGGTAGTTTCTTCAATCTGAATCCTAATTTGAGCCTCGCGTTTCTTAATTTCTGCAGTATCTCCTTTTCCATCTACAATAATTGTTTCTTCTTTATTTACTTTCACTTGATGAGCAGATCCTAACATTTTTACTTCTGTATTTTCTAATTTAAGGCCTAATTCTTCAGAAATCATCTGTCCACCAGTAACTACTGCAATATCTGCTAACATCTCTTTTCTTCTGTCTCCGAAACCAGGTGCCTTCACGGCAACACAATTTAAAGTGCCCCGAATTTTATTTACTACTAAAGTAGCTAAAGCTTCTCCTTCGACATCCTCAGCAATAATAAGCAAAGGCTTGCTCGCTTGAGCAATTTTCTCTAAAATAGGTAATAACCCTTTCATATTGCTTATCTTGGAATCAGTTATTAAGATATAAGGATCATCGAGAACAGCTTCCATTCTTTCTGCATCAGTAACCATATAAGGGGAAATATATCCTTTATCAAATTGCATCCCCTCTACTACCTCTAAGGTAGTACCTAAAGTTTTGGATTCTTCAACCGTAATAACTCCATCTTTCCCTACTTTTTCCATAGCATCTGCAATTATATTTCCAATTTCCCTATCAGCAGCTGAAATTGAAGCTACATTAGCCACAGACTCTTTGTCACTGACTTCCTTACTTAATTTTTTAATCTCTTTAACTGCCACTTCTACTGTTTTATCAATTCCTCTCTTTATCATAATAGGATTTGCCCCTGCTGCCACATTTCGTAATCCTTCATGAATGATTTCCTGGGCCAAAACTGTAGCAGTAGTCGTTCCATCTCCAGCAATATCATTGGTTTTGGTTGCTACTTCCTTAACAAACTGCGTTCCCATGTTTTCGAAGGGGTCTTCAACATCAATCTCTCGAGCAATAGTAACACCATCATTAGTAATGGTGGGGGAACCAAATTTTTTATCTAAAACTACATTTCTACCCTTAGGGCCTAAGGTAATCCTTACACTGTCAGATAAGGTTCTCGCACCTTTCTCTAATGCCCTTCTTGCATCTTCATCAAATAAAAATTGTTTTGCCATTTATTTATCCTCCTTTTATATCTAACCTATTTATATTTAATATTTTTTTCTTTTAAGATTAAAACTACATTTCTTTAAAATTAATTTTACCTAAAATCTATATTTTATCATTTTATAGTTGCTAATATATCTTTTTCACTTAGAAGGAGATAATCTTTATCATCATCGCCTTTGATATCTGTTCCAGAATATTTTGCATAAACTACTTTATCTCCTTTTTTAACAGTCATAGGAATTATTTTCCCTTCTTTGTTAGTGCTGCCGGGTCCAACTGCCAATATTTCTCCTACCTGAGGTTTTTCCTTGGAAACGGTATCAGGAAGAAGAATTCCTCCTTTACTCTTCTCTTCTTCGAATACAGGTTTTATTAGTACCCGGTCTCCTAATGGTTTTAATTCCTTAACTTTCATACTTAGTAACCTCCTTTAATAATATTTTTTAAATTAATTAGCACTCTCATAGTAAGAGTGCTAAAAATACCTTATATATAGTATATAAACTTCTTTGGAAAAGCAAACCTCGTAATTGGTCATATTCGGCTATTTATCGCAATATTCTATAATGATAAGTTATTATTCACTTATTTCTTCCATTTAATAATTATTTCTTACTAATGGTAACCGTGAAACCGCATCCAAATTTAAAGATGATTTTTTGTTTTCTTTAAATTTATAATATCCTACTGAAGCTACCATGGCTGCATTATCAGTACACAGAGAAATTGAAGGGCAAAAAACCTTTATATTTAATAAATTTGCTTTTTCCTTGACCTCTCTTCTAAGAGAATCATTGGCAGCAACTCCACCAGCCAATATAATCTGTTTAGTTTTAAACTTTAAAGCTGCTTTTATAGTCTTTTCTACCAAGACATCAATTGCTGCTTGTTGAAAAGAAGCTAATATATCTCTAACAGGTATATTTTTATTCTCTTTTTTCAATTCTTTTATATAGTAAATAACTGCAGTTTTAAGACCACTAAAACTAAAATCATAACTTTTATCATTTATAAGGGGGCGAGGGAATTTAATTGAGGAAGCATTTCCTTCTTTAGCTAATTTTTCAGTAATCGGTCCACCGGGGTAACCTAAGTCTAAAACCTTAGCTATTTTATCAAAAACCTCTCCTGCTGCGTCATCTTTGGTTTGGCCCAATAATTTATATTCTCCAAAATATTTTACATACACCAAAGATGTATGCCCACCAGAAACAATTAAACAAACAAAAGGAGGTTTTATCTCATTATGTTCTAAAAAATTTGCATAAATGTGAGCCTCAAGGTGATTTATTCCGATAAGAGGTATATTTTGGGCATAAGCTATGCCTTTTGCGACAGATAATCCTACCAAGAGTGAACCTATTAAGCCTGGGCCGTAAGTTACTGCTATTGCTGATAAATCAGTAATCTTTTTCCCTGATTCGTCTAAAGCTTTATCAATTACTGGAATAATGTACTCCATATGTTTACGTGAGGCTATTTCAGGAACTACTCCTCCATATTTTTGATGAATGTTAATCTGGGAAGCCACTACATTCGAAATAATTTTTTTCCCATCTTCTACAATAGCAGCCGCTGTTTCGTCACAAGAAGTTTCGATTCCCATTATTAAATCTGACATTTTTTAGCTTTCCTTTTCATAATTTCTTTTCCATAACCAAGGCATCTTCTTTTTCTTCTTGATAATAATTTCTCAAAATCCGTATCACTTTATATCCATATTTTCTATACATGTCCTGGGCAATACAATTCGATTTTCTTACCTCTAAAGATATCTTCTTAATACTATGGGTAGTGGCTATTTTCTCAATAAACTTTAAAAATATTTCTCCATAACCTTTTTTACGCGATTTTTCGGCAATAGCAATATTGGTAATATGGAAACTACTTCCTTTGTCCCAAAAACCAAGATAACCTTCTACTTCATTATCTTTCTCTAATACGAAATATCTAGCGTATACATTTCGAGTTAATTCGCTAAAAAATAGGTCATAGGTCCAGGGGACGGGAAAAGATTGTTTTTCAATCTCCAATACTTTTTTTAAATCATCTATTCCCATAGGTCTGATAACTATTCCGCTAAAACTTCTGTCAATCATGGTTAATCACTTATATTTTTTCTCCCAAATAATTTCAGCCGCAGATTTCCTCAGATAAAAAGGAGAAAGCGTAGAAATATCGTCTTCTTCTCCTTCTTTAAGTTTTTTTAAACCTAAAAAGGCAATATTTGAAGATACTGGTAAATTTAATTGGGAATCGATAAATAAAGCATCCTTACCTATTTTTTCTTTAATATTATCCTGATATTTTTTTATTCCATCCCCTAAGAAAATTATCTTTTCTTTTAAGAGAAAGAGCCGGGCAAGCAGACTTTTAATATCTTCACATTTATAATCCATAACCCTATGTAAGCTATCTCCTCCCCGAAATACCACATCATATATTTCATCTTTCTTAGATTCTAAAACGGGACATATTAAATAGGGAATTTCTCTTAAAGAGAATGCCATAGCATCTAAGGTAGGAATTCCTAATAAAGGCAATGAACGAGCGTAACATAGCCCCTTTGCTACACTTAAGCCAATGCGAAGTCCGGTAAAAGAACCTGGACCCGTAGAAACAGCAATACCATCAATTTCTTCCATTTTTAAATCTATCGTTTTTAATAAGTCTTTTATAGCAGGTACTAAAATGGAAGAGTGTTTCTTCTTTAAACCATTAATAGTATACTCTATAAGAATATCCTTATCTTCAATTAAACTTAAATTACAAAATTTAGTAGAAGTGTCAATCCCTAAAATTTTCAATTCTGTTTAGCTCCTCTAAAAACTTATTGAATCTATCCCCTTGAGGAATAAAAGAAATTGTTCTTTGATAGCGATCTTTAAATTTGATTTCAATCTCTAGATGTTCTTTGGGCAAAAGCTGTTCAATCTTCTCAGCCCACTCAATAACTGTCAAACCTTCTCCATAAAAATATTCCTTGTAACCCAATTCTAAAATTTCTTCCGCATTATCAAGTCGAAATAAGTCAAAATGATAGATAGGAATTTTACCTTGATATTCATTTATAATAGTAAAAGAAGGGCTGGTGACATAATCTTTTACCTTTAACCCCTGAGATATTCCTTGAATAAAACAGGTTTTACCCACACCCAGTTCACCGTAGAAAGCTAATAAATCTCCGGGTTTAGTTAATTTGCTTACCTCTTTCCCCAAATTCTTCGTTTCTTCAGGACTTTTAGTAATAATAGTTAAATTCATTTTAAACTATTCTCCAACTGACCAATTAAATTAGTCGTTAGTATATGGTTTTTAGTTTATAGTTTTTCGTTTTTAGACAAGATTGCTTCGACATTGCACTCCTTGTAATAACGCTTTATTTTTTTATAGATTCCCGCTTTCTGCTTTCGTAGAGTCTACCCTTTTCATTCTAAATTCTGGCTCCTAACTACTGAATTCTTTACGAGATACGATTCACGAGATACAAGATACGAATTTGGTTCCTAACTTCTGATTCCTTCTTCCTCTTCACACAAACAATACGTAATATAAATTAAGCTTCTGGTATTTTTTTTACTCTAATTTTGAGTTTTGAGCTATGGTTTTACGTTTTGCGCTTTTCGTTTTTCGCTTTCTTGCTATACGCTATAATAATTTTTCCCTTAACATGCTCTTAATTTTGTAAGGTTTTCCTTCTTTAATAAATAACTTAGGAACTCGTTTTTTGTCAGGCATATGGACAATTTCGTAATTAATAGTTCCAATTTTTTCTGCTATTTCTTCTACGGTTATTTCTTCTTCTCCTTGCCTTCCCCAAAGTACCACTTCGTCACCTATTTCCACTTGAGGAAGATTGGTAACATCTATCATGGTTTGATCCATACATATCCGCCCGATTATAGGGAAACGTCTTCCTCTTACCAAAACCTCTACTTGATTAGAAAGAAGTCGATTGTAACCATCAGCATACCCTAATGGCAAAGAATCAACTTTTGTCCTTCTTTGATTGGTAGTATAAGTTCGACCATAACCGATAGATTCTCCCATAGGCAGTTCTTTTAAAAAAACTATTAGAGTTTTAAAACTGTGAGCCGGGATCAATTTTACGGTCTTCTGAA
>NCRO01000470.1 GCA_002849045.2 Candidatus Sediminicultor secundus | reverse complement strand
AAGTGAGTAGTAAAAACCGGGAAAGTTGAAAGAGTATGTAAGTGTAATTTAGATAACGAGTTTTTAGTGAAGAGAAAAGATGATATCTCTGCTATAAATAAAAAAATTATAGAAAACAAATGTGTTACGACTATAAAGATATGCGAATTTTATCAAGAGAAAAATTTAAATAATGTTCTACTCTTTGCCGTTACCGAAGTATTGAGCAAGGATAACTTAAACTTAGTCGCTAAAATTCTTTCGGAATAAGGAGAGATAAATATGAAATTAATATTTGAAAAAAGTATAAAAGGTAGAGATGGTTATTCGCTACCTCAAGATTTATTTGACGAGATTAAAATTGAAGAATGTTTACCTGAATATGTTATTAGTAAAGATAAAAAATTACTAAGTGAAGTCTCTGAAGTAGATGTTATTCGGCACTTCACCAAACTTTCTAAATTAAATTATGGCCTTGATGATGGTTTTTATCCCTTAGGTTCATGCACCATGAAGTACAATCCTAAAATTAATGAGAAATTAGCCTCTTTGGGTAATTTTATATACGCCCACCCTTTTGCCCCCGAAGAGACCGTGCAGGGTTGTTTGGAGATTGCCTATGATTTAAATAAATTGCTATGCGAAATAACCGGTATGGATGAATATACCATGGCTCCTGCTGCGGGAGCACATGGAGAATTAGCTGGCATTCTCATTATGAGAAAATATTTTGTAGTTCGAGGAGACATCCGACATAAGATGCTAATTCCCGATTCCGCTCATGGTACTAATCCTGCTTCAGCCGCTATGGGTGGATTTCAAGTAGTAGAAGTAAAATCAAATGAAAAAGGAACGGTAGACCTTGGAGAATTAGCAAAACTGATGGACAAAGATACGGTCGGCTTAATGTTAACCAATCCTAATACCGTTGGATTATTCGATGAAGGAATAGAAGAAATTAAAAAGATTGTCCACGGTAAAGGCGGTCTGCTCTATTATGATGGAGCTAATCTTAACGCCTCCCTGGGAATCATCAGGCCCGGAGATGCCGGGTTCGATGTAGTTCATCTTAATCTACATAAAACTTTTTCTACTCCCCATGGAGGGGGTGGCCCCGGCGCTGGAGTAATCGGAGTAAAGAAAGATCTTATTCCTTACCTTCCCACTCCTAATGTTGCTTTTAATTCTGACCGGAAGAAATATTATCTATCAGATGCAGGAGAAAAAAGCATCGGTATGGTAAGGGCATTCTGGTCTAATTTCTCGGTATTGGTAAAAACTTATGTCTGGATTCTTAGTATGGGACCGGATGGTCTTTATAATACTTCAGAAACAAGTATAATTAATGCCAATTATATATTGGCTAAATTAAAAAACTATTATAAACCGGCTTATGACCGTTATTGTGGACACGAATGTACGGTCACCGGAAGAGAGTATAAAAAATATGGAGTAAAAACCTTAGATATTGCCAAAAGAATAATGGACTATGGTATGCATCCACCTACCATTTATTTCCCTCATTTTGAACCTTACGCTGAAGAAACTATAATGGTAGAACCAACTGAATCAGAAAGCAAAGAAACGCTGGATAAATTTATTGAAATTATGATAAAAATTTCTGACGAAGCCAAGACAAATCCTGAATTATTAACCACTGCTCCTCATAATACTCCCATTAGAAGGACTAATGATGCCTTAGCTATAAAGAGAGCAATTTTGACTTATGATGATGAATTAAAACTAAAAAATGAACTAAAGTACCAAGAAAAAAATATTGAATTTTAATAAGGAGGTATAAAAATGGAAGCACTATTATTAACTCCTCTCCATGAGGAACACTTAAAATTAAAAGCACGGATGATCCCCTTTGATGGTTTTGATATGTCGGTCCAGTACACGGGTATTATAGAAGAACATTTTGCGATAAGAGAAAGGGTGGGAATCTTTGATGTATCCCACATGGGAGAGATTGAATTGCGAGGAAAAGATGCCCTTCCTTTTGCTGATTATCTGGTAACCAATTCGGTAATGAAGATGAAAGATGGAGATATAAAATATTCTCCCTTATGTTATCCTCATGGGGGCCAAGTCGATGATCTCTTTGTCTATAAGGTACGAGACAATTTTGTACTTTTAGTAGTAAACGCCTCGCCTAACTTTTCAATTAAAGATTACGAATGGGTTTTAAGAAATAAAGGTGATTTTGAAGTTGATATTTTCAATAAAAGTAAAGAATACGGA
>NCRO01000469.1 GCA_002849045.2 Candidatus Sediminicultor secundus | reverse complement strand
TTCATAAACTAATTTTGTTGAAATAAAATTTTGTTTATGCTGGAGGCATAAAGATATTTTTATACCTCCAGCATAAACTACACCGTTAAAACAAGTATTTTTTTAATACTTATTTTACATCTACATCTAACAAGTATGCCGGTGTTTCAATCTTTTCCGGCATAATAATATTACTTCTTATTGCTACATTTACCGGTGGTAGATAGATGGGAGCCCAGGGGAACTGTTTTAATAAATATATGTGATAATCTATAAAATATTCGACTCTTTCTTCCCAGGTACCTGCTTCGGTCATTGCTTTATCCATTAATTCATCTGCTTTTTCATCATCCAACATAGCAACATTTGGATAGCCCATTCTCTTGGAATTAAAATACCATTCCAGAATATCGGCATTAGCCCATCCATATAATCTAATTAATAGTTCCTGCTCGCCATTTTTTAGTTTATCTTTGAAAGTAATGGAGTCATATTGGGTAATCTTTGCGTCAATTCCTAATTTTCGCAGCTGTTCCTGAGCAACCTCTGCGACTCTTCGGAACACAGAAACATTTTCTACCCATAAATTGGCAACAAATTTTTCTCCGCCTTTTTCCAGTATTCCATCACCATCGGTGTCTTTCCATCCAGCTTCGGCTATGAGCTCTTTTGCTTTATCTAAATTATAACGAATTTTATATTCTTCAGGAACTTTTGATTCTTCTAACTGATCAATTAAGTAAGTATGGGTCACTTTACCCACGTTCATAAATACATGCTCCAAAATTTCTTCCTGATTAATGGCCAGGCAAATGGCTTCTCTAACCTTAATATCAGTGTAAGGTTCTTTTTGAGTATTCATAGCTAAATAATAAAGTCTGGCACTTGGGACTTCTACAACACCAATATTTTTATCCTCTTTAATTTTTTCCAGGAAGATGGCAGGAACACCCTCTGCTATATCGACACCGCCACTTGTTAGTTCCATGAACACGGTAGCCTCTTCTTTCATCTCCCGAATGACTAACTTATCAATCTTTGCAGGACCCTTATTTTCAGATAATTCGGTGCCCCATTTATAAACAGGGTTCTTTTTAAGAATTACCCGATCATC
>NCRO01000468.1 GCA_002849045.2 Candidatus Sediminicultor secundus | reverse complement strand
AGACATGGAATTGTAGGAGTGTACTTCATGGTGCATGAACCTAAGGGATAAAAACCATCATCAAGGCCATAATTTAATTTAGAAAGTTTGGTGAAGTGCCGAATAACATCTACTTCAGAGACTTCACTTAGTAATTTTTTATCTTTACTAATAACATATTCAGGTAAACATTCTTCAATTTTAATCTCGTCAAATAAATCTTGAGGTAGCGAATAACCATCTCTACCTTTTATACTTTTTTCAAATATTAATTTCATTTTATCCCGGAAGCAGTAAAATTTCTTCTACAGAGAGAAGAGTTCTGGACCTGCTACACCCCCTATCAGCCCGAATTGAGTCAAGGCACCTTGCAATCTATATTCGAATACCAGAGCTATATTTCCCGACTTACCAAGATGGAGGTGATAATCCCCTCTATTTATGATGGCGCCTCAGCAACTGCTGAAGCGGCTTTGATGTCCCTAAGATTAACTCATAAAAACAAAATTATTGTATCAAATTTACTTCATCCTCATTATCGAGAAACAATCAAAACCTATTTAACTCCTCATGAAACAGAAATTATTGAGCTACCCTATAAAAAAGGTTTAATTGATATGGAAAAATTAAAAATCTTAATTAATGAAGATGTGGCCTCTATAATTATCCAAAATCCCAATTTCTTTGGTGGCATAGAAAATATGGCAGAAATTTCCGAAATAGTGCATTCTAAAAGTATACTGTTAATAAACGTAATCGTGGAAAGCATGTCCTTGGGAATTTTAAAAGCTCCCGGAGAGATGGGGGCTGATATCGTGATTGGTAATGCCCAATCATTTGGAATGGATTTAAATTATGGCGGTCCTTACAATGCTTACTTAGGAACCAGCAAACAGTATGTCCGACAGATTCCTGGAAGAATTGTAGGAGAAACAGTAGATATTGATGGTAAAAGGGTTTTTGTAATGACAATGCGTGCTCGAGAACAAGACATAAGGAGGGAAAAAGCAACTTCTAATATCTGCACTAACCACAATCTAAATGTTCTAGCTGCTAATATTTTCCTTTCTTTAATGGGTACCGAAGGTCTTTATCAAATTTCTCTTCTTAATACTAAATCCGCTCATTATTTGGAGAATTTATTATTAAAAACCGGGAAATTTGAAAGAGTATTTAATTGTCCTTTCTATAACGAGTTTTTATTGAAGAGCAAAGATGATATCTCTTCTATAAATACAAAACTTCTAGAAAACAACTTTGTTCCTCCTCTCAAGATTTGCGAATTTTATCAAGAGAAAAATTTAAATAATGTTCTACTCTTTGCCGTTACCGAAGTATTGAGCAAGGATAACTTAAACTTAGTCGCTAAAATTCTTTCGGAATAAGGAGAGATAAATATGAAATTAATATTTGAAAAAAGTATAAAAGGTAGAGATGGTTATTCGCTACCTCAAGATTTATTTGACGAGATTAAAATTGAAGAATGTTTACCTGAATATGTTATTAGTAAAGATAAAAAATTACTAAGTGAAGTCTCTGAAGTAGATGTTATTCGGCACTTCACCAAACTTTCTAAATTAAATTATGGCAT
>NCRO01000467.1 GCA_002849045.2 Candidatus Sediminicultor secundus | reverse complement strand
GTGTCTGTTGCTTCTCCTTCCGTTTATTCCTTCTTGCTTATTACTTCTGTTTTGGTAATCTCTTCTTTTATCTTTGGTGGTTCAGGCGAAATCGGCTTAGCTTTTGGTTTAACTTCCAACTGAGCAATGGCTTTCTCCTCGGTAATCTCTGGTTTCTTAGATTCCGGCTGTTTTGGAGCTGGAATTTCAATCAGACTAACCAAAGTAAGCTCCTTTTCTGGTAAGGGCCTGGTGAAATCAAAGGCGATCATATTTCCAAAAGCATATAATAATATAATATTAAGTATGATAGAAATTAAAAATGATCTCCCTAAAAAACTTTTTTTACTTTGCTTTAAACGTTTTATTCTATATCTATTTATGGGCACGAATTATTTACACCTCGTTGTTAATTGTCCAATTGACCAATTAATTTAGTTACCCAGTTACCCTGTTTGCCGGTTAACCAGTTAGCCAGTAAACTGTGTAATATGTGATGTGTAATAAGTAATCTGTTTTTGTAAATTCAGAACTATAATCTTATTATTAATTACATATTACTTGCTTACAGTATTTCTATCCGCTCCACACTATGAGGACGTGTGCAATACGCCCCTACTTGTCACAGATTACACATTACTTGTTACTGTTACTCATCACTGTATTTCTTCACGCGATACGCAATACTCGATACGCGATACGAATAAGGCTCCTGGCTTCTGTTTTCCATTTCTTTCCTTCTTCACGACATACGACATACGATATACTCGCTATTCCTTCTCAGTAGGTTGGGTTGCGATGGCAATTCTTTCCGCCCCTCCCTTTTTAAGCAAATCCATTACTCTGATTACCTTACCATGGAGCACATTTTTATCCGCCTCTAAAATTACTATTTTTTCAGGTTCATCTTTTATTTCTGCAGCTACACTTTCTGTAAGTTTTAAAGGATCTATTAGTTTTCCATTAAGATAAATAGTATTATTTTCGGTAATAGTTACGATAATATTTTCCGATGGCTCAGCAGCAGCAAAATCTCCAGTTGGCAAATCAACCTTTATTCTATTTTCTAAATTCACAAAAGTAGTAGTCAGCATAAAAAATATCAATAAAAGAAAAACCACATCAATCAAAGGTGTCAGGTTAAAACTGGCGCT
>NCRO01000466.1 GCA_002849045.2 Candidatus Sediminicultor secundus | reverse complement strand
TGGTGGTCTGCGAGTAAAAGTGGGCATAAGTGAGAGAGTAGCGTAGCGGGGGGTCGGAGAGGAGAAGGTGCAGGCATGATTAGAACTAAGGGAGAACCGGGAACAGGAAATATTGTGGAAGCGGTGAGGCATATGCGCCAGGTTATGGATGAAATAAGAAGATTAAAAAATATGCCTAAAGAGGAATTGATGACCAAAGCCAAAGAGTCGGGTGCTCCTTTTGAACTTCTGCAAGTAGTAGCTCAAAAAGGAAGATTACCAGTGGTTAATTTTGCTGCCGGAGGAATAGCTACTCCTGCTGATGCAGCTTTAATGATGCAGTTAGGAGCAGATGGAGTATTTGTAGGTTCAGGAATATTTAAATCAGACGATCCCAAAATAAGGGCGAGAGCTATTGTAGAAGCTACCACCCATTATGATAATCCTAAAATTATTGCTCGAGTTTCAGAAGGATTGGGCGAAGCGATGAAAGGAATAGAAATTTCTCAAATTGCCTCAGCTGAAAGAATGCAGGATAGAGGATGGTAAGCTAAGTAAAAGATCAAATGGATAAAATGAACTAGAGAGGAGCTGAAGTGCAATCTTGAAGGTCGGAGTATTGTCCCTACAGGGAGCAGTAGAAGAACATTTAAGGATGATAAAAAGGTGTGACTTTGAGGGAATCAAGGTAAAAACAGTTGAAGATTTGGAAAAAGTCGATAGGTTAATAATACCAGGAGGCGAAAGCACCGTTATTGCTAAATTAGCTAAGATATACGGCGTAGACCCGGTCGCTTATACACCTCTGACGCTGACGAAGCACTTACACCATACCATCTCATCAGCAACCGC
>NCRO01000465.1 GCA_002849045.2 Candidatus Sediminicultor secundus | reverse complement strand
AAAGGACCGTCCCCTGACAAATTCTTCCTATTAAAAAGTATGAGGAGCTTATGGAAGACCTTCACGATCTGGCAGTTGTCGCCGAACGACGAGATGAAACAATAATAACTTTTAATAAACTTAAAGAAAGATTAAGAAAAAATGGACTCTTATGATATTCAATGGAAAAGATCGGCAGAGAAAGATTTATTAGGTATTGATCAAAAACAAATTCCTCGACTAATTAAAGCTATAGAATCTCTGTTAGCTGCCGTGTGTCAATTATACTGTTTCCGCTTCGTCCACTAACCGTTTCCATAATGATTCAACGTTTAATTTCTTTGCCCACTGTTCCAGGTAATCTATATCTAACTTCCCATACTGTACTTCATAAACCCGCAAGGCATCTGTAAATTGCTTCTCACTTCCACCGGAGAGTTTTGCCCATCTCAATTTGGCTAAGATTGTATCTTCTGGACTTGAAATTAGTATTTTTAACCCCATAAACTCTTCACTAATCTTGCGTAAAAAACGTGACTGGTCAAAAGGTTCGT
The DNA here is from genome assembly GCA_002849045.2 of Candidatus Sediminicultor secundus. The sequence goes on along the minus strand of NCRO01000465.1, from coordinate 1,578 downwards.
CAGTTAATATCCAAAAGTCAACTTTATCCCCGGTGTTTAGATCAATTAGATTAAACATACTCTGCCTTTTAATTGCATCAAGAATGTTATCTTCATCTAAATAAAAATCGGGTGGAGGAAAGGCTTCGACTAATCTTTTTGCTACTGACTTCTGAATGGCAATAATCATGTCTATATCATGGGTAGACCGTGGTTCACCCTGTAAACTTGAAACAACAGAACCTGTTATCATATATTGGATTCCAGCTTGATCAAGTACTTGAATAACCTTCTTTAATAATTCCTGTTGTGACATTTATCCAGACGCTCCAAAAGTATTTTTTTAAATTCTTCATCGCTAAGATTCGGGAACCTCTTGTGTAGCCCATGAATAAAAAGCTGCCTGGTAAATTCAGACAACTCAAATGCTTTAAGCAATCTTTTTTCAGGTGACATTTGACGAAGCACCTGAAGGTATATTTTATAATTTGAACGTTTTTTAATATCCATAGTTGCTACCCCTTCCTTCTCTTTTTGTAATTCCTTTCAAATAAGATAATCCCTTTTTTATTTAGCTGATTTACCGGACTTACTTGGTCTACCAGTCGGCCGATCTTCCGGTCGAAGAAAATACAGAGAATAAATTACTCATCTTGTTCTCTTTATAAAACCATATTACACTATTTTTATCCTTCTGACAAGGAAGATTGTTGTCGTTTAATGTATTCCCGCATAGCGTGCGCGGGAGTAACAGAGAAAGAATAGGAATGATAGAGAAAGGCGAGATGCCTGTCCTACGGATGGGACGGGTTTGATGAATCGAACCCCTACATTTTATTTAGGTTTGATAATAGAATTTATTTTTTGGGAAATGGTAGTCTTGACCAGGGAAAGTTTTTGTTGGGCTTCTTTTCTGATTTTGGCGTGAAAAGACAGATATAGCTTGATTTTGGGTTCAGTTCCGGAAGGACGTAGGACATACCAGGAGCCATCGGAAAATATAATCTTTAAAACATTGGAACGAGCCAGGGTAATCGGACTGGTTTTTTTTAATTTTAAATCATAACTTCTACCAATCTCGTAATCCTCGATTCGGACCATCTCTATATCTTTCACTTCGGGGAGTTTTTTTCGGAAGGCTTCCATAATCTCGGCAATCTTCTTCTCTCCTTCCGCACCTTCCAGATAGATGGAGTGTTGGACTTCTTCGTAGTAACCGTATTTTTTGTAAAGGCTTTCTAAGACCTGAAGCAGGTTAAGCCCATTCTTAAAATAGTAGGCAGCCATCTCAGTAATTAACATTGCGGAAATTACGGCATCTTTGTCACGCACAAAATCTCCGGTTAGGTAGCCGATGCTCTCTTCGTAGCCGAAGAGAAATTCTTTGCCTTCTTTTTCCTGTACATCTTTTTCCATATTACAGATAAATTTAAAACCGGTCAGGGTTTCATAGGTGTCTACATTGAAATTATCGGCGATTACTTTAGACATATCACTGGTCACTACGGTCTTTACGATAAAACCGTTTGGAGGGAGCTGGTTCAGCTCTTTTTTACTGCTTAAGATGTATTGGAGGAGTAAGATGCCGACTTGATTGCC
>NCRO01000464.1 GCA_002849045.2 Candidatus Sediminicultor secundus | reverse complement strand
TAGAAAGGAAAAAGATATGGAAAAAGAAATTGAATATGATGAGGAGAAGGGTTCAGAAAACGGTTTTGTAATGATTAATAATAATTTTTTAGATTATTGGTCGGGTATTATAGGTCCGGGACCATCTGTCCTCTATATGGATTTATTAAGTTATTGTTATGGCAAAAAACACATGCTTGGCCATCTGTAAGAACGTTAGCCGAAGATCTCGGAATTACTAAGAATAGTGTTAGAAAATACCGTGAAGTGTTAATTAAATTTGGATTGATTAAAAAAATGTATAAGAGAAGATTGCCGGATGGAAATCATCAAACCAACGTTTATGAGATGGTTAGATCTGAGGATTTACCATATCCGGAGCAGAATCGTGAAGAAGAAGCATAAATCAAAACGAGATTGCTTCAGTCGCTTCGCTTCTTCGCAATGACAGATAAATTACTCACCCTACTTAATCTTCCATCGAAAGGGAGGAAAATAATGACAAATTTGCACTAGGGGTAGTGTAAATTTGTCGTAATTTTCGCGTTTTAGTGTCATTTTTGCACCAGGGGTGGTGCAAAATTTTAGCGAAGGTGGTTCAAATCTTGACCCCTAATAATAACAATTGAATAAAAACAACAACAACAATGTTAGGGTGTAAAAATTGGACTTGGATAAGTCCAATTTTTACACCCTAATAATAACAACGCTGTTGTTGTTTTTTTTAAATTTAAGAGAAGAAAGAAAGAAGGTGCAATGACAGAAAGATGTATTCCCGCATGCGCGGGACTGACATATGGATAATAAAGAAGGATAGTCAACTTTTTTATCCCTTTACGTTTTTTAAGATAGATTCGAGATTGATTATTTGGATATTTTTGGGTAGGTTTTTGTATTTTTTTATTTCGGTTTTTAAAGATTGTGTTTTATCTTTCCCCTTTTCGTCTTTCTCCTGACTGACAGTGGAAAGTATGATTAAGTTTTCAGGAACAGGTGTTTCAGGTATTTTTTGAACGAATTCGGATAGAGTGAGGACCTCGTGCCCCAGGAATTTCTTTTTGGGGGATACAGGGTCATCGGTTAGAATGGAGTATAATTTTAAGGGACTATCCAGGAGAGAGAGATAGGTTATTTCGGCCAGCTGGCCGGTACCAAAGATGACTGCCTTTCTTACCCCTTTATCGTAAAGATTGGTAAAGTGGATAGTAAGCAGGTCTTTGGTATATTGATAGTAGTGCTGAGTTTCCCGAACCCGGTCATAGATAAAGTTGGTTGCCTGAACCATCCCTTTTGGGGTGATAAGATAGAGAATTTTACGGCCGGTCATCTTTTTGGCTTTGATTAGTCCCCGATGAATCAAGTTTTGCAGGATAGAGTTAGTCAGACCCAGGGAGATGTTTAGCTTGTGGGCTAAAGAACGCTGGGATAGGGACGGATTTTCTTTTAGTTCTAAGAGAGTGTCGAGATGTTTAGATTTGGGCATGGGAACTCCTTTCAGTCGTCCAAGTTGCAAGATGCAAGGTGCAAGATGCAAGTTAAGAATTTTTCAAAGACTTAATTAAACCAAATAACATATAAATGATATCCTTAATTTTTTTATTTAGTAAATTATATTCTTCCAATTTTAAATATCCAAGGTCTTTGGCAAGTAATACCTGATACTCTACCTCATAAGCAGAACCTTGAGCCATACCGAGAAACCTGATATAATTACTTCTTGTTAACTGCCCACAGCCTTCGACGATGTCAGTTGGGATAGATGATGATGATCTTCTGATTTGAGAAGTCAGTCCATATTGTTCGTTATTAGGGAATTTTTTGGTAATATTATAGATATTAATAGTAAATTGGTGGGCATCTTCCCATACTTTTAGTTTTTTGTAGTCGGACATTAGGGTCTCCCTTCGGTCGACCGGTTTCAAGTTTCAAGTTACAAGTTGCAAGTTTTAGGACAAGAGAAATATTTTATTTCAGTCGTCTTGTTGCAAGTTACAAGTTTCGAGTTGCAAGGTAAGAAAAATATTTTCCTTCGGTCGACCGGTTTGCCGGTTAATGTTCAGGATGTGAACTTAGGTAGATTATAGTATATATGGGAGGGGGAAGTCAAGCGAAAAAACAGTATCGAATATCGGGTATCAAGTATATAGTGAAGAAAGGAAAAGAAAAGAAATGCAAGATAAAAAGAAAAGTTGCGGGTTGCGGGTTGCAAAAACAGTCTGCCGGTCTACCAGTCACCCGGTCTGCCGGACAGGAAAGATGCAGGGGAAGATGAACTACTCGAATTATTCTAAATTAAGCTCAATTTGAAGGGCTGTGTTAACATTAGCCATAATATCAGGAGAAAGTTCAGTAATTTTTTCACCGAGCTCTTCTTTGCCAATAGTAAAAATAGAGTCTGCTTGAAATTTTGTAGGTTTAGAAAATCCTTCTGTGACCAGAATTTCTACGGGGTAAACTATATCTTTTTTTTGTGTAGTGCCCGGGATAACCACAACATCATTACTATAACGGTTTCCTTGATCATTTGACACAACAAGAAGAAGGCGAATTTTCTTTTTACCGGGACCCCAGAAGACTTCACCGCGTCGAGGGAAACTCATAATTGTTCTTCCTCTTCCTGTTTTCTTATAACTTTTGCCTGCGCTTTACGAAGTTCAGGATAAGACTCTGATTTCTGAAGATAATATTTTTTCAATTGTTCGGCTCTTAATTTATTCAAAGAAATATGAATAACTTTAGAGATGGAACCATGTTTTTCTTTTAGTTCTTGTAGAAACCTATCATCAGAATCTGATAAATATACAGTATGCCTGGGCATTTAAAAGCACCTCCTTTGTACTACAATACTATCATACATAAAGGTAATCATCAAGATTAAATTGTCAGTATATTTTTCCAGCTGTAGTTGGCAATGTTATCTTTCACCATAAAGTTCTCGTCAGAGCAAGATATGACTGCTGCAGTTTTGACCCTTGAGCCTAAATCATTGGCCATTCTCTTTAAAGAAATGATATGTTTGGGATTGATAGTCATTGAACTTTTTATTTCAAATAAATGCAAGAATCCTCCTATTTCGATAACTAAATCTACCTCAAGGCCATCTCTTGAACGCAAGTAGTACATAGAAGCTCTTTCCCCAAAATGTAAGAACTTCTTTAGGAAATCATTAATAATCATAGTTTCAAATAAATTTCCAAAATAAGGACCCTTAAACAGGGTCTCAGCATCATTAAGCCCTAATAAATAGGAACATAAGGCGGTATCGCCAAAATATAGTTTGGGACTCTTTACAATACGTTTACCAATGTTTCGGTAATAAGGATAAAGAAGATATAATTGATGCGCTGTTTCCAAAAGAGAAAGCCACCTTTTTGCGGTTGGCACACTAATGCCAATATCCCGAGCAACTTCAGAGATGTTGAGAATTTGTCCTGTTCTAATCGCGCAGGCTATTAAAAATCTTTCGAACTGGCTGAGGTCACCTATGTTCGATAAATTTCTGATATCTCTTTCTAAATAAGTTGTAATATATGAACTGCACCAAATTTTCCTATCCACTTTTTTGCGAGTGGCGATTTCAGGGAAAAATCCCCGCATCATGACTTCATTAAGAGAAATTTTCCTGTCAAATTTATTGGTCAGATTTAATCTTTTTGTCCAGGTGGAAATATCCTGGGCATTACAGGCATTATCAACTCTTTCTGAAAGAGAAAAAGGTAAAAGGAATAGAATTGCCGCCCTGCCGGCTAATGATTGGGTAATATTGTGCATAAGAATAGAATTTTGAGAACCGGTAAATAACCATTGACCAGGCTTGCGATTTTCATCTATCCGGGTTTTTATATAGGATAATAATTCAGGTACATATTGAATTTCATCTATGATTAGGGGTGGGAGATATTGATTTAAAAAACCTATGGGATCCTCTTTTGCCCGGATTCTTATATCAGGGTCTTCTAAGCTCACCAAGGTGTGAGTTTTGGAAAAGAGCATTTTAAAAAGAGTGGTCTTCCCTGATTGGCGTGGGCCAGTAACCACGATAGCCGGAAAAGTCTTAATTGCTTTAAGAATAGTTTTTTCTAATACTCGAGCTTTTAGTTTCATATAGTTTCGTATCCTCTTCTATACTTTGTTTTTTATGATATTATTATAACCCTTAATATTTAATATTTCAAGTTAAATATTCAGGGTGAATTAGTCGTTAGTATTTAGTTAGTGTAGAGCGGGTAGCGTAGAGGTATGGGCTACAAGTGTAAGCATAATTGGTCTACCGGTCTTCCAGTCTACCAGTCGATCAATCAAGAAAATACAGAGAATAAATTACTCACCCCCATCTTAGTCCTCCCCCCTCAAAGGGGGAGGAGATTTAGAAGTTTAATCCTTCGCTGTCAAAGGGGGAGTAGGTGTATCTTCTAATTAGGTTTGATAATAGAGTTTATTTTTTGTAAGATGGTGGATTTTGCGAGATGGACTTTTTGCTGGGCTTCTTTTCTGGTTTTGGCGTGAAAAGATAGATATAGCTTGATTTTGGGTTCGGTCCCGGAGGGGCGCAGGACATACCAGGAGCCATCGGAAAATATAATCTTTAAGACATTAGAACGAGCCAGGGCAATCGGACTGGTTTTTTTTAATTTTAAATCATAACTTTTACCAATCCCGTAATCCTCGATTCGGACCATCTCTATATCTTTCACTTCGGGGAGTTTTTTTCGGAAGGCTTTCATAATCTCAGCTATTTTCTTCTCTCCTTCTGTGCCTTCCAGATAGATAGAGTGTTGATATTCTTCATAGTAACCATATTTTTTATAGAGGTCTTCTAACACCTGGAGCAGATTAAGCCCATTTTTAAGGTAATAGGCGGCCATCTCGGCAATCAACATCGCGGAAATTACGGCATCTTTGTCACGCACAAAATCTCCGGTTAGGTAGCCGATACTCTCTTCGTAGCCGAAGAGGAATGATTTGCCTTCTTTTTCCTGTATATTTTTTTCCATATTACAGATAAATTTAAAACCGGTCAAGGTTTCATAGGTCTCTACCCCAAAGCTATCGGCAATTACTCTGGACATATCACTGGTTACTACGGTCTTTATAATAAAGCCATTTGGAGGGAGCTGATTCAGCTCTTTTTTATTTCTTAAGATGTAATGGAGAAGTAAGATGCCGACTTGATTGCCGTTTAGGACAGTGTATGGGATTGCTTCGTCATTATCATTCCTCGCAATGACAGATGGGATTGCTTCGTCGCTTCGCTCCTCGCAATGACAGAAAAAATTATAGTCCTCGCAATTACAGATAGGGTTTCTTACTGCCAGGCCGATGCGGTCAGAATCCGGGTCAGTGGCAATTAAAATCTCAGCATTTACCTTTTGGCCAAGTTTAATAGCCAGCTCAAAGGCGGCAGGATATTCGGGATTGGGTGATTCCACAGTAGAAAAATTAGGGTCAGATTGGACCTGTTCTTCCACTACAAATACATTGGTAAATCCTCTTTCTTTTAAAATCTTTCTTATAGGAATATTACCTGCCCCATGAAGGGGGGTATAGACTATTTTGATGGTTTTGTCTATCTGGTCATCATCTCTGATGGCTAGCTCTTTTACTTTGCGCAGATAAACCTCATCCACTTCCGGGCCAATTATATTAAAAAGACCTTTCTGGACGGCAGCGGGGTGGTCAAGTTTTTTAATCAGAGAATAGTCTTTTATCTTATCAATGTGGTAAATTATTTTATCGGCAATCTTAGGGATTATCTGCCCGCCATCAAGCCCATAGACTTTGTAGCCATTGTACTCCGGGGGGTTGTGGCTGGCAGTAACCACTATCCCGGCTATGGCATGAAGATGGCGTACGGCAAAGGAAAGCTCGGGAGTGGGACGGACATCCTCAAAGAGATAGGTTTTTATGTTGTTGGCATTAAGGACTAAGGCGATGGTCTCGGAAAATTCGCAGGATTTGTGGCGGCAATCATAGGCAATGATCACTCCGCGGTTTAAGTATTCCTGGGGATGAGGCTGCTTTTGTGATTCTTCGATAAGATAATCAGCCAGACCCTGAGTAGCACGAGAAACGGTATAGATGTTCATTCGGTTGGTGCCCATAGCAATTTTACCGCGCAGGCCTCCGGTGCCAAATTCAAGGTCTTTGTAGAAACGGTCTTTGATTTCCTTTTCGTTACCGGCAAGGGCACGCAATTCTTCTTTGGCTTGTTGGTCAAAGTATTCATTTTTTAACCAGAATTTGTATTTGTCGATATAGTTCAATTTTTTATTTTCCTTTTTGCCAGAATTCGAGGAA
>NCRO01000046.1 GCA_002849045.2 Candidatus Sediminicultor secundus | reverse complement strand
TTATTGATACTTTTCCAAAAGATTTCGCATTAATGGTAAAACATACTCTCTTAAGCCATCATGGCCATTTTGAATTTGGTTCCCCCAAACTTCCCAGTATTTTAGCAGCTATTGCCCTATATTATGCTGATGAGATGGATGCTAAGGTTAACGGTTTTATAAATATAAAGGCAGAAAATAAAGGTTTTAAAGAAAAATGGAGCAAATGGGTCTGGTGGTTAGAAAGGTCAATTTATTTAGACGAAGAAGCAATATTAAAAAATAAGATAAATAAGATAGACCCTGTATAGCAAGATATCTACTATACAGGGCAGAGGAAGGTTAGAATTGGAATAATTAAAGGGAAAGAGGATTTCTAATTATGTCATTCCCACAAAAGGAGGGAGAAGATAATAGTGAGAGAGATTTTAGAAAAGGTTTTAGAAAATAAAAAGAATAAAGCAGATTATATCGAGATACGGGCGGAAAGGAAAGAAACTACTACCATTCATTTTCAGGGGAAGAATTTAGAAAAGATAAATAGTTCTCAACAGACAGGAGGAAATGTTCGTGTCCTGGTAAAAGGGGGATGGGGTTTTGTTTCCTTCAATCAGTTTGATGATTTAGAAGAGAAAGTTAGAGAGGCAATAGAGGTTGCGAGTTTAATTGGCAAAGAAGAGAGTAAATTGGCCGTTATTTCGCCAGTTGTGGAAATAATTAACCGGGAATTAGATAAGGATTTTCGTCAGATCAGCCTAAGAGAAAAGAAGGATTTAATGGAAAATTATAACAATATAATTATGAATTTTAATCCTCAGATCCAATCCTCTAATGTAATCTATACCGACAGATTTTCTACTATTTATTTTGCCAATTCGGAAGGTAGTTATATCGAACAGGAAAAGCCGTTTTTAAGTGCGCGCTTTACAGCCATTGCCCGAGAGGGGGATAATGTACAGATGGCCAGTGAAAGTGTTGGGAGTACCAAGGGTTTTGGAGTAATGGAAAGAATCTCCACCAAAGCACAAAGAGCAGCTTTTCGGGCAGTCAATCTTCTTAAGGCACAGCCGGTGAAAGGTGGGGAATATACAGTCATTTTAGATCAGACATTAGGCGGGGTTTTTATCCACGAGGCCTTTGGACATCTTAGTGAAGCTGATTTTTTATATGAAGACGAGAGGATGAGTGGTTTGATGAAATTAGGGAAGAAATTTGGCTCACCTAAACTTAATGTAGTTGATGATGGTTCTATCCCGGATTTGTTGGGTTCTACTAAATATGATGACGAAGGTGTTAGAACAAAGAAAAATTACCTGATAAAAGAGGGAACCCTGGTAGGCAGACTTCATTCGCGAGAGACTGCTGCTAAAATGGGGGAGGAACCGACCGGAAATGCTCGCGCCCCCAATTATCGCTTTAAACCTATTG
>NCRO01000463.1 GCA_002849045.2 Candidatus Sediminicultor secundus | reverse complement strand
TACTAGGTACTCTACCCTGTGTATAACATAGTGGACGGCTAGATCTTCGGCAAACTTAGCTTACCAATTCGCACCAACCATTGGCTCTCTTTAACAATTTCGGTCAGCCTACTTTTCCTTCATAGTTTACAATTTCTATTTGTTAAAAAATAGGTTACAACAATTAAGCTTGAATGTCAAGCAAATTTAAAAAGTATCGAGTATATAGTATCGAGTATCGAGTTAAGAAAGAGAAAGAAAAGATAGAAAAAAGTAACATTCTTCTTTTTATCTTAACTACCCCACTAAAGTTTACACTAACTTAAAAAATTCTTTTATATTTTATTCGGCAAGTTTATAAATAAAAATATTTAATACTCAAAAAACCCTATTTTTTAAATTTTTCTTACTGCTCCTTTGTCAGCAGGCCCTACAAAATTAGCATAATATTTCAAATAACCTGATTTTGCTGTAGAAGACGGTAATTTTAATTTATCTAATCTTTGTTTTATCTCTTCCTCTTCAATTTTAAGGTCCAACCTTTTCTGAGGTATATCAATTTTAATAATATCCCCTTCTCTAACAATAGCTATTGGTCCTCCTACAGCTGCCTCAGGAGCAACGTGACCGATGGATGCTCCTCGAGTAGCACCGGAAAAACGACCATCAGTAATCAAAGCCACATCTTTATCCAACCCCATACCAGCAATGGCTGATGTGGGAGTTAACATCTCCCTCATTCCAGGACCGCCCTTAGGACCTTCATAACGGATTACTATGACATCTCCTTTTTTAATTTTGCCTTCTAAAATAGCTTTAATACTTTCCTCTTCTGATTCAAATACTCTGGCGGGGCCTTCGTGTCTTAGCATATCTGAATGAATTGCTGAGCTTTTTACAACTGCACCTTGAGGAGCTAAATTGCCTTTCAAAAAAACAATACCCCCTTTGGGATTATACGAATCTTCTATATTTCTTATTATCTTGTTATTTAATATTTGAGCATTTTTAATATTCTGACCGATATTTTGGCCAGTTACTGTAATCTCCCCTAAATTAATTATCTTCTTCTTGCTTAGCTCTTTAAGTAAAGCTGAAATACCTCCGGCTCTATCTAAATCTTGAATGTGGTATTCTCCTGCCGGAGAAAGGCTGCACAATTGAGGAACTTGTTCCCTTATTCGGTTAAAATCATCTATGTCAAAAGGAATACCTGCTTCAAAGGCTATAGCCAGAGAATGGAGCATAGTATTAGAAGAACCTCCCAAAGCCATTTCCACAGCGATCGCATTTTCTATAGCCTTTTTGGTAATAATATCTAAAAATTTAACATCTTTTTTAAACAATTCCATAATTCTCATCCCAGTATGTTTTGCTAACATTATCCTTCGGGCATCAACAGCAGGAATAGTTCCATTACCGGGGAGAGCTATACCTACAGCTTCCGCCCAAATATTCATAGAATTAGCGGTATATAGACCGGCACATGAACCAATTCCCGGACAAGCACGATCTTCTACTTCTTTTAGTTCTTGCTCGCTTATAGAACCTGCTTGAAACTTTCCTACTGCTTCAAAGACATTGCTCAAGGCAATATTTTTCCCCTGGTAAAATCCAGCTAACATAGGCCCGCCACTTACCAAAATAGTAGGTATATTAACTCTTAGGGCACCCATAATCATTCCGGGAACTATTTTATCACAATTAGGGACAAGAACTAGGGCATCAAAGGCATGGGCTTTGGCCATAATTTCAATAGAATCAGCAATTAATTCTCTGCTGGGGAGAGAATATTTCATTCCCTCATGATTCATAGCTATCCCATCACATATTCCTATAGTAGAAAATTCAAAGGGAATTCCACCTTCCATCCTTATTCCATCCTTTGCTGCCTGAGCTATGCGTTTTAGGTGAAGATGTCCGGGGATAATCTCATTAGCTGCCTGAGCAACTCCGATAAAAGGTTTGTTCATTTCTTCATCGGTTATTCCTAATGCTTTAAGCAGAGAACGATGGGGAGCTCTAGCCACACCTTTTTTTACTACATCACTACGCATAATTCTTCACCTACTTTTTATTTTTGTTTCTATACAAAAATGCCCCAACCAATAAATCCATTTCGTTAGTCAAAACAAAAGGGACCTATCCGCTGGGGTCTTTTATACCCACGGTGTAATGTTAATACTTTTGTATTAACATTTCATGTCACTCGGTACAGACTCTTATCACAATTGATTAGACGGAACCCTGGGCATACTCCCGTAATTTAAAAATATAATATATTAAATCATGTTATATGTCAAAAAATAGATGAAGGTAATCAAAAATCTTTACTATCTGTTCACCCTCCTTTAACCTGATTAGACTTTACTTAATAAATAGATCAACCTAAAAATTTAGGGCCAGATTCCTCGCGCTTTCATTGCTTCCGCTACCTGTGATACAGCATATATGTATGCTGCAGTCCGATTATCTATTTTCTCCCATTGAGCAATCTTTAATACTTCGTTAAATGCCTTTACTATTAGCTTTTTTAATCTTCTATTCACCCTTTCTTCATCCCAGAAATAGCCATAAAGACCTTGTATCCATTCAAAATAAGATACAGTAACACCACCAGAATTAGCTAAAATATCGGGAATTACATAAACTCCCTTTTGGAACAATATTTCATCTGCTTCCGGAGTGGTAGGCCCATTGGCAGCTTCAGCTATAATTTTTGCTTTTATATTATTTACATTCTTCTTGGTAATTACCCCTTCTAAGGCTGCTGGCACTAAAACATCACATTCTAATTCTAATAGATCCTTATTGGAAATGAATTCTGCTTTAGGAAAACCTTTAACCGTACTTGTTTTAGTTTTATAATCTAATATTTCTGATGGATCAATCCCTTGAGGATTATAGGCTCCACCTTTAGAATCACTAACCCCGATAATTTTATATCCCTGTTCATGAAGTATTTTAGCAGAGATTGAACCGGCATTCCCATACCCTTGAATTACTACTGTGGCCTCTGAAGGGTTGATGTTTAGCTGTTTAGCAGCTACTTCTACCGTATAAGATAAACCACGAGCAGTAGCTTCTTTTCTACCCTCTGAACCCCATAATTCTAAAGGCTTCCCAGTTATAGTGGAAAAACTTGCCTCTCCAGTAAGTTTATTATATGTATCTATATACCAACCCATAATCTTGGGGGTAGTATAAACATCGGGTGCAGGAATATCTTTTTTAGGACCGATAATAGATAAAATTTCATAGATATATCTTCGGGAAAGTCTTTCTAATTCCCCCTCTGACATTTCTTTTGGATTACAAATTACTCCTCCCTTGGCTCCACCATAGGGAATTCCCGCAACAGCACACTTCCAGGTCATCCAGGCAGAGAGAGCTTTCATTTCATCTAAATTAACATCAGGATGATATCTTACTCCACCTTTTGCTGGTCCTCGAGCAGTATTATATTGTGCTCTATAACCGGTAAATACTTTTACCGCTCCATTATCCATCTTTACCGGGATAGAAACTATCAATACCCTTTCCGGCTCCTTAAGTTGAGCTAAAATGTTAGGATCCAAATTCATTTTATTGGTAGCTTTTTCTAACTGTATTTGTGCTACTTCAAAAGCATCTATTTTGTTAGCATTCTTTCCTAATTGCATTTGTAACGTTTCAAAAGTATCTATTTGATTTGTCATTGTTATTTTCCCTCCTAAATAGTAGAATTTCTTTAATTACTATAAATGTTTTTTATATTTAACATTTAATATTAAGAATAGAATAAAACCATGCCACCTCCTGTTTTATCTTTGCTTACTTCAATACGAAGACCAACTTATAAAAAAATAAGAAGCCCCCTTAAGACAAGCGTTGTCAAAAAAGGACTTCTTTGGCCTTGTTGAAATAATTAGGCTTCTTTGCCGTTTATTCTACTCCCTCGTAGAAACTTAAATTAGTCGTTAGTTTCAAATACAATTTTTCAATTTTTAGTATATAGCTAAAAATTTAAAACTAAAAGCGAAAAACCATAATTCAAAACTTAAAACTTTTCCTCTAAATACTAAATTTTAAGTTTTAGTTTTTGCTTCTTTATCTTTTTATTTTTGCTATATAGTATGCGATATAAGAAAGATGAAAATCAATAGATAAAACAATATATTTAAATTTTTAATTTTAAGCTATGGTTTTACGTTTTGCGCTTTTCATTTTTCGTTTTATTACTATTCGCTATTCACCATATACTGATTAATGCTTACAAGAAAAGGAAATTCTTATACAACTAAATTATAAATATAATATATCTTATTGCCGTAAATGGCAGGCTACATAATGTCCGCTATTTATATCAATTAATTTAGGTTCTTCCTGGCTGCAAATTGGTTTAGC
>NCRO01000462.1 GCA_002849045.2 Candidatus Sediminicultor secundus | reverse complement strand
GGCGAGACGCCTGTCCTACGAGTGATCTTGAGATAGCCACGCCCTGATAAATCAGGGCTCGCAATGACTTTTAAGTGTGGAAGGGAATATATGAAGAGATTTTTTATAAGTTTTTCCTGGGTTGTTTTGGATATAATTTTGTTAAATGTTTCTCTAATCCTTTCTCTGATATTAAGATTTGGAAAAGGTTGGGGAATCTATTTCTATGTTTATCGGGAATCAATTGTCTATCTTAGCGGATTATTTCTTTTATTTGCTGTAATTTTTAGATTATATAAGAGGATTTGGAGATATTTAAGTATCGGCGATCTTTTTCTGATAGCGGAAGTTGTTACCGGTGGAATATTTGTTACGGTTTTGTGTTTAAATTTGGTGAAAGGCATTACTTTTCCACGCACAGTTGTGGCTCTGACCTGGTTTTTCAGTTTAGCCCTGGTGGGAGGAAGCCGATTGGTCTGGAGATTATATTGTGAGAGGAAGGGCGCTTTGAATAGAGGGCAGGAGCGAATATTAATTGTGGGGGCTGGGGATGCGGGAGAGGTTATTTCCCGGGAGATAATCAGAAGACCTGATTTAGGTAAATTAGTAGGTTTTGTGGATGATGATAAGGAGAAGGTGGGAAAGAGAATTCATAATAGAAAAATATTTGGGAATATTGAGGGGATAAATGATATTTTGGAAAAAGAACAGATCGATACGGTTATTATTGCTATTCCTACTGCAAGGGGTAAACAAATTAAGAGAATTATCGATAATATAAAAAATAAGAAAGTGAAGGTAAGTATCTTACCCGGATTGTATGAGTTGGTAGATGGGAAGGTCAGTGTTTCCCCGGGCGCTTATCCACGTCTGACGCTGCCGACGATCTTCCGCGTGTTGGTCGAGGGGGAAGCGGCGCGAGTACAGAGAA
>NCRO01000461.1 GCA_002849045.2 Candidatus Sediminicultor secundus | reverse complement strand
GAAGAGGAAAAGTGATATTGCAAAACCCGACCCCATAATTCCCCTTAACAACAGCAGATAACAGCGAATAAAAGGGGAATCAAAGATTTCCTCAAATTGCCTTCGGCAACTTCTTTTATCCGAAAAACGTTATCTGCCATTGCGCCAAAAAGAGAATATATATGAATAAAGCAGTATTATTAGATTTACAAGGCACATTAGGTGGTAGTGGTTTGGATGATATACGAACATTTTCGGTTTATCCATTTTCAATACCAGCAATTAAAATATTTAACGAAATGCGATATTTAGTAATAATTATAACAAATCAAAGCCGTATATCAAAAGGTGAATTCACATATACATTTTTTGAAGATAGGATGGAAGAACTTAAACNNATGGAGTATATTGTTGCCCGCATACAAGAGAAGATAAATGTGATTGCATTAAGCCATTACCTGGTATGGTATTTCGGGCTAAAAAAGATTTTAAATTAGAATTAAGTAAATGTTATGTGATAGGAGATTCAGGA
>NCRO01000460.1 GCA_002849045.2 Candidatus Sediminicultor secundus | reverse complement strand
ATACTGAGTATGAAAAATTACAAATTGCTCAGTTATTTTTAGTACCTAAACAATTAAATAATCATGGCTTTAAAAAAAATGATATAGAAATATCCGAAAAGGCTATGAAAAAAATAATCAAAGAATATACTCACGAAGCAGGAGTAAGAGGCTTGGAAAAGGAAATAGCTTCTATATGTAGAAAAGTTGCTTTAAACTTAATTTATTCCGAAAAGAATAAAAGAGTTAGAATCACATTGAAAAACTTAGAAAATTATTTGGGAATACCTAAATATAAAATTGACAAAATTGAAAAGGAAGATGCAATTGGTTTGGCAACAGGTTTAGCCTGGACTGAAATCGGCGGAGAAGTGTTATCAGTAGAAACTATAGTAATGCCCGGAAAAGGTAAATTAACCCTTACCGGACAACTGGGTGATGTTATGCAAGAATCAGGGAAAGCTGCCTTAACCTATGCTCGTTCTCGAGCAAAAAAATTTAAGATAGATAATAAATTTTACGAAAATTGTGATATTCATGTTCATATTCCAGATGGGGCAATACCAAAAGATGGCCCATCAGCCGGGATAACCATGGCTACTTCTTTGATTTCTTCACTTACCGAAATCCCAATTAGAAAAGATGTAGCTATGACTGGCGAAATTACCTTGAGGGGAAGGGTTTTACCGGTAGGAGGTTTAAAGGAAAAAATACTTGCCGCTTATCAATCTGGTATTAAAACTATAATAATTCCGCAA
>NCRO01000459.1 GCA_002849045.2 Candidatus Sediminicultor secundus | reverse complement strand
CTCCGCGATCCGTCAAAGCGTCATTGCCACCTTCGCTAGACACTTCGGTCACCACCATTGTCTGATTTGTAGCCGTCTTTACAAATCCTTCAGCCACTAATTTTTGCATAGCTTCTCTAACCTGAGTTCTACTTACCTGCATTTCTTCAGCAATTTTATTTTCTAATAATTTAGTTCCTGGTTCTAAAAATCCTTTAATAATCGATTCTTTCAATAGGCGATAAACCTTTTGGTTTAATAGTTCATATCCTTCTATCTTTAAAATATTTTCCATTTTTAATATTTCCCTATCCTAAAGTTTAACTTATTTCATATTTTCGGAATTTAGATTTAATTTGGATAATTGTATACATTATACTTTATACTATATACTACTATACTACGTCTATTTCAAAAATCCTTCTTTTTTTGAAAATTTTTCAAATTTTTTTTGAAATCAAATTTCTTTAAATCAATACTTCTTTCAAAGCTCCCGACTCCCTGGTTTTGCTGCGGGAATTCCTTTTTTACATAAAGGGCATTCCTCAGGAAGATAAGTTTTTATATCTACGGTCAAGAGCTTTTCTGTCTTTACTCCAAAATTTACTTTTCCCCCACTTCGATCAATCAACACTCCCACTCCTACAACTTTTCCCTGTCTTGATTTTACAATATCCATAACTTCTCTTACTGAACTTCCGGTGGTAGTGACATCTTCTACTACTAATACTTTTTCTCCCTGATTTATTTCAAAACTACGCCGTAGGGTCATCTTGCTATTTTCTCTTTCAGTAAAAATTGCTCTCACCCAAGGGCCTAATACTCGCGCCATCACATGAGCCATAATAATACCCCCGATTGCCGGTCCGACAATTACATCAATATCATCTCCCCTAAACTTCTTCCCTAACTCGCTGCATAGATTATGCATAAATTCAGGATGTTGCATGACCTGAGCACATTGGATATAGGTATCACTGTGAACTCCTGAGGTTAATTTAAAATGCCCTTTCTGGATAGCTCCTGCCTGTTCAAATTTTTTCATTACCTCTTCTGTTTTAATAATCATCTTTTAACTTCCCTCCATTTCTCTTAATATTTCTTTTGCGGCCTCTACCGGATTAGCGGCATTTCTTATCGGTCTTCCTATTACCAAAAAATCAGCCCCTAATTTTATGGCTTCCTGGGGAGTCATTACTCTTTTCTGGTCATCGGAAGATTTGCCCGCGGGACGTATCCCGGGAGTCAAAATTACAAAATCTTCCCCACAGGTCTTCCTTATTTCCTTAATCTCCCAGGAAGAAGCTACTACTCCATCAAGGCCGGCAGCTTTAGCTAATTTAGCCAGATGAACTACTTGCTCTTCTAATCCTTTTTTTATGCCTATCTCTTTTTCTAAAATTTCCTGATTGATACTGGTAAGTAAAGTTACTCCTAAAATTATAGGTTTTCTAATACCTAGTTCTTGACTGGTTTTTGCAGTAGCCTTAGCCGCTGCTTTCATCATTTCATATCCTCCGGAAGTGTGTACATTAAAAATATACACCCCCAATTTAGTGGCTACTTCTGCTGCCCGAGCAACGGTATTGGGTATATCGTGAAATTTTAAATCTAAAAAAACCTTACCCCCCTTTTCCTTTATCATATTGACTACCTTGGCCCCTTCAACAGTAAATAGTTGGCTCCCAATCTTAAAGACCCTTACATAATCACTTAACTTACCTACTAATTCATCTGCTTTTTTAAAATCATCTACATCCAGAGCCAGGACCAATCTCTCTCTCGCCGTTGACTGCATTTTTCCCCCTATTTTTATTAGATTTTTAAACTTCCTACTAACTCATTTATATCTTTAATATTATTTTCTATGAGATATTTTTCTATTCCTTCTATAATTTCAATAGTTACTCTGGGATTTACAAAATTTGCTGTTCCTATCTCTATTGCCCGGGCTCCGGCAATGATAAATTCCAGGGCATCCCCAACTTTTATTATCCCCCCTATCCCGATTACCGGGATATTTACCGTCTGAAATACCTGCCAGACCAACCAGAGAGCCACCGGCTTTACCGCCGGACCGGAAAGCCCACCACTGACATTAGCTAATTTAGGTTTGTGAGAATCAATATCTACCACCATCCCCACTAAAGTATTTATTAGAGATAGGGCATCTGCTCCTGCTTCTTCAGCAGCTTGAGCAATTGTTTTGATATCTGTAACATTGGGAGTTAATTTTACAATAAGAGGGAGAGAGGTAGCTTTCCGAATACTGTTTATTAATTCATAAGTAGAATGAGCATCAGTTCCCCATACCATTCCCCCTTTTTTGACATTAGGGCAGGAAATGTTGACTTCCAGGCCGGCGACTCCCATCTCCTCCGAAATCTCTCCTAATCTTCTGACTAATTCTACATATTCTTCTACGGTATCCCCGGAAATATTTATAATCACCGGAGTATTGAATTTTTGTAAATAAGGTAATTTTTCTTTAATTAACATTTCGACCCCTACATTCTGTAAACCGATAGTGTTAAGCATCCCCGAAGGAGTCTCTATGACCCGAGGAGGAGGATTCCCCATCTTTGATTTTAGGGTTATCCCTTTTAATATCATGGCACCCAATTTGTTTAAATCAACAAAAGGGGCATACTCCTGGCCATAACCAAAAGTCCCTGAGGAAGTCATCACTGGATTTTTCAATTTTATTCCCCCTATTTCTACTTCTAAATTAGATTTATTAATCATCCCAGACCACCTCACTTCCTTCAAAGATGGGTCCATCTACACAGATTCTTTTATATTCATATTTAACTTTGTCTTCTTTTTTATTCTTAGTTTTTATCCTACAGACGCAACCTAAGCAAGCACCTATTCCACAAGCCATCCGTTCTTCTAAAGATACCTGATAATCAATATTTACCTTTAAAGCAATCTCATTAATCTTTCTTAACATAGGTTTTGGCCCACAGGCAAATATCTGGTCTGCTAACCATCCTCCTTTGATAGTTCCTTCTAATAAATCAAGTACAAGACCTTTATGCTTATAACTTCCATCATCGGTAACAACATCTACTTTTGCCCCCAGAATCTTAAAGCTTTCCTCTCCTATGACCAACTCTTTCTTCAAGGCACCTATCAAGACTCGCACCTCTTTGCCTTGCCTTATTAATTCTTCACATAAAGCCAGCAAGGGAGCAACTCCCATTCCTCCTCCTACTATCACAATCTTCTTGCTTTCTGGATAGATATTGAAACCATTACCGATAGGACCCATGATATCTAAATCATCTCCGATAGTTCTATCAGCTAATAATTTTGTGCCCTCTCCCATTATCTGGAATAGAATAAAAATTTCTCCCTTTTCTTTATCTATTTGATGAATACTTAAAGGGCGGCGCAGCAGGGGATAATTATCTTTACTACACTTAATATGGATAAATTGTCCCGGGAGAGCATCTTGGACAATTTCTGGAGCTTTTAACCTCATCAGATAAATATTGGGAGCAACTTCTTTTCTGTATAAAATCTTTACTTTAATATTTAAAATCGCACTCACCTTCTTTTTTAATTCACCAATTGACCAATTCAATTAGTCGTTAGTGAATAGTGAATAGCTGTCTCGTAAACACATCTTACGCAGCCGACGAGAAGCAGTAAGTCGGACCGCGGGAGCGCAAGACCACCGACGAAAAAGACACAC
>NCRO01000458.1 GCA_002849045.2 Candidatus Sediminicultor secundus | reverse complement strand
TATTGAGTATCGAGTTAAGAAAGCGCAAGAAAAGATAGAAAAAGTAGCATTCTTCTTTCTATCTAACCTATTTCACTAAAGTTTACACTAACAGAAAGGTATGTTTTTAGAAAGATTTTATGGGAAAATATGTAATAATTTGGATGTAATGGAGATTATTTAATAAGGAATGTGGGGGAGAAAAAAGGGGCTACTTTTTTACCTAGAAAAAGTAGCCTGTCCACTTTTTCTATTTTTATTTATGCGCCTAAGAATATCTTAAGGTCATTCTGCACATCGGTTATTCCGGCGATGCCGAATTTTTCCACCAGAACTTTTATCACGTTCGGGGATAAGAATGCCGGTAAAGTTGGCCCTAAATGGATATTTTTCACTCCTAAATAGAGTAGAGCCAATAGGACTATTACGGCTTTTTGCTCATACCAGGCTATATTGTAGGAGATGGGAAGTTTATTTATGTCATCTAATTTAAATATTTCCTTTAATTTTAAGGCTATTACTACCAGAGAATAGGAGTCATTACACTGGCCAGCATCTAAGACTCTGGGAATGCCTCTTATATCACCCAAATCAAGCTTGTTATATCTGTATTTGGCACATCCGGCAGTTAATATTATAGTATCTTTGGGTAAAGCCCGGGCAAATTCTGTATAGTATTCACGATTTTTCATTCTTCCGTCACAACCGGCCATAACAAAAAATCTCTTAATAGCTCCGGATTTTACAGCATCAACTACCTTATCAGCCAGTCCGATTACCGTATTGTGAGCAAATCCTCCGATAATCTCTCCCTTTTCTATCTCTACCGGTGGTTTGCATTTTTTGGCATGAGCTATAATCTTAGAGAAATCTTTTTCTTTCCCCTCTTCTGCTTCCGGAATATGTTTTACTCCGGGAAATCCCACAACACCGGTGGTGTACACCCTGTCTTTGTAAGAATCTTTAGGGGGAACAATACAATTAGTAGTAAAGAGAACCGGGCCATTAAAACTTTCAATCTCTTCTTTCTGTTTCCACCAGGCGTTCCCATAATTACCTACAAAATGGGAATACTTTTTAAAGGCCGGATAATAGTTGGCAGGGAGCATTTCACCATGAGTGTATACATCTACTCCGCTCCCCTCGGTCTGTTTCAATAGTTCTTCCATGTCCTTCAAGTCATGGCCACTGATTAGAATTGCCGGATTATTTCTGACTCCGATATTGACTTTAGTTATCTCCGGATTCCCATAACTGGAAGTATTGGCTTTATCCAGTAAAGCCATAGCTTCTACTCCAAATTTACCACACTCTAAAACCAAGCCGACTAAATCATCAACAGAGAGACTATCATTAGTGGTAGCGGTTAGGGCTTTTTCGATGAACTCAATTATCTTTTCATCTTCATAACCTAAATTCCGGGCATGGGTAGCATAGGCTGCTACCCCTTTTGCTCCGTAAATAATTAGTCCTCTTAAAGACCTGACATCTTCATTTTCAGTACTTAAAACTCCTACTTGTTTGGCCTTCTCTTCAAATTCTTCTTCGGTATCAGCTTGCCAGATTGCTGCTTCAGGAACTTTGCCTCCGATATCTCCTTCGGCTTTTTCTAACATATCTTTCGCTTCGTCTTTTAACTTTAATCCTTCTCTAATCCGGGCTGTAAAATCACTTCGGTCAAAATTAGCATTGGTAATAGTAGAAAACAGGCCGTCGAAGAGGAATTTATCTACTTTTTTAGAAGTCACGCCCAATTCTCTTGCTTTTGAGCTATAAAATGAAATTCCCTTTAGCAGATAAATTAACAAGTCTTGTAATCGGGCTACATCATCCGTCTTTCCACAAACACCCCGAACAGTACATCCGCTTCCCTTGGCAGTCTCCTGGCATTGATAACAAAACATTTTATCGGTCATATTAAGATCCTCCTTTAATTTTTACTTTTTCTTTTTTTAATAATATGCTTTACTGTTTAACTTCGCCATTTATCCCTATAATTACCTCTTTATAAGGGACAATAGTCTCTGACTTTAACATAGCGGTCTTGACCGCTTGGAATAGGCCGCCACAACAGGGGACCTCCATCCGGACTACCGTTATACTCTTGATGCTGTTTCTCTGAAAGATTTCGGTAAGCTTTTCAGTATAATATTCATTATCATCCAATTTGGGACAACCGATAATAGTAATACGGTCTTTTATAAAATCCTGATGGACGTTTCCGTAGGCATAGGCCACGCAATCAGCCATTACTAAAATATCGGAATTGTTTAGATAGTCTGACCCGGGATTTATTAATTTAAGCTGAACCGGCCAATTTTGAAGTTCAGAGGGTTGCTGTCGAATGTCGCTTAGATTGTTATTTATTTCTTTAGTATCTTGTGTTGGTTTTGAAACAGCTTTCTCCCGAGCAATGTTTCGGGGCATCGCGCCTGCACAGGCACAGACCGGCATTTCCTGTTTTTGTTTCTGCTCACTCTTGTGCTTCTCCTCTACTGCCTTTTGGTTGTAGGGGTTAGCTTCTCTTTCAATAATTTCGATTGCTCCGGCAGGACAAGCGGGCAGACAATTTCCCAAACCATCACAGTACTGGTCACTCACCAATTGAGCTTTACCGTCTACCATCTGAATAGCCCCTTCATGACAGGCCTCGACACATAAGCCACAACCATTACATAGTTCTTTATTAATTTTAATTATCTTTCTTTTCATGATAATCTTCTCCTTATTTTTTAAACCGCATAAATAATATTCTAAAAACAATCTCAGCCATTTTCGCCGTCTTCATGCGCTTGTTTTTTCGGAATTATTATATTATCATAAGAAAAGAAAGTATGTAACCGATGTTACCGATTTATTCTTCGGAGGTTTTAAATATGAATGTTTTATCAGATAATTTAAAAAGGTGCATTTTATTTAAGGATATGAAGTGTGAAGATATTTCTAATTTTTTGAATACGCCTAATTATACCATAAAAAAATATCCTAAGGGAAATATGGTAGTTATCGAAGGCAGCAATTGTGAAGAATTGGGAATTTTGCTGGAAGGTCTATTGGAGGTGCAAACCTTCTATCCGTCTGGTAAATTGTTGACCTTTTCCCAATTAAGGCCAGTGGAAATCTTCGGAGAAGCCGTTATTTTTTCTAGGATGAATAAATTTCCGGCTACTATCGGGGCAATTAGAGATTCAAAGATTATGTTTATAAAGAAAGAGGATTTAATCAACTGTTTAACCAATTGCCATAAGTTTATGGAGAATTTTTTAGAACTACTTTCCAATAAATTATTGATGTTAAACAAAAAAGTCAAGATGCTTTCCCTGGAAAGCATCAGACAAAAAATAGGAAATTTTCTGATGGAAGAATATAAGAAACAAGGAAGTAATATTATAAAAGTATCCCTCTCCAGAAAAGAGATGGCCGAACATATGGGAATTCAGCGGCCTTCCTTGTCAAGAGAGCTAATTAAAATGAGAGATACGGGGATTATTGATTTTAACAGAGAGGTTATTATAATTAAGGATATGGCAGCTTTGAATAAACTTTAGCCAGTTAAATATAAAGATTCTTTTAAAAAGAATAGGTTAAACCGATACTAATCATTCCTTTGGGCTTCTGTTGAGCTCCCTCAGAAACATTCGAACTAAAGAGAGTATCTTCTTTGCCAAAATAAATTGCGGTGCTAAGATTAAGACTTAGATTATTGCTTAATTGATTATGATATCCGGGTATAATAATTATACTCCCATCATTTAAACTGGAAATAGCCATTAAATTAATTTGAGAAAATTCATCAATTCCATAATTTGCCATACCCAAAATTAACCCTATATTTTCATTTAAATTGTTGGTGACATTTCCTGCAAAAAAAGGGCCCAAAATAGAGGACAGATTATCTTTTTTCATATATAAATATTCTAACTGAAAATATATATTATTCCCCGCTTCAAAAAAATAACTATAATCACCACCGATTAGATAAGCTAAATCACCATCATCATTATCTTTAAAATAATATCCCAGGGCTCCATATACTCCTATTGGTCCTAAATCTCCTTTTGCAGTAAAACCTATTCTCTGGCTGGCCGGGATAATAGTTCCCATAAAATCTATTTCTGGTTCTCTGACATAATTCAGGGTAAGGTCATATCCTTTAATCATTGTCCTGCCTCTCAAGCCCCATTTAATATCCTGGCTACCTTTAGGAAAAGCAGCAACCAATGATATACTTGAATTCCAATTTAGAGGGATATAGGCTTCTATCGCATCCTGGTATTTGGCACCGGTCTCTTCATCCATTACCATCGATCCTAAAGTAAAATCAACCGGATTGAGCATCGAGCCGAAAGACCAGGATATGGGCTGACGACCCAGGGTTAAATGTAATTTCTCAAATTTATGTTTAAGATAAAGTTTTTTAATTAAATAATCAAATCCTCCACTCATAGGATTATTAAATAAATATATTTCGAATTTAGCCTGAGTATTACTAATAGTCGGTAAGAATAATTCTAAATCCAAACTTTCCTGCAGATAACTAGAAATATTTCCTTCATTATCGATGATGTTTATTAGAGAAGCAGCGAGCTCACCGCCAATATCAACCTTGGCAGAAATTGGAATTGACCCTAAGAGAAAAAAAATCATAAATAGAATGGCAATGTTAAAATATTTTTTTATTATCAATTTTATTTCCTTATCTAAATAATTTTTATATTTTCTTAAAAGGTAAATTCAGATTGCCGCGCTCCCTACAGTCGCTCGCAATGACATTTAGATACTAATCTGTCATTACGGGCGGAGCAAAGTAATCTCAAGCATTAGATTGCTTTGTTGTTTCACTTCTCGTAATGATATTTATTATGAGGGTTTATACAATATGCTCCTACATCTTGATTTGCGGGTTCGATGAATCGAGCCCCTACAATTTTTGATCTTGTTTGTTTAAAAAACTAACCGATGTCTATCTTTCTTGAAGTTACCTCAAATTCTGCAAAGTGAATGTTCCTTCGGGAATTTCCGGATTAAAATCTATATTAGTAATTTTAAATCCGGTGTAAGTATTTTTTCTTAGTTTATTCTCCATAACCGAATCAATAGGAATCCAGCGCCCTTCAATCTCTTCTATTTTGTTGACTTTGGTTTCTTTTAATATACGGCCGCTTTTAGTATATAATTCTTCTTTAAGACCGATAAACCTCTCTTTGTCTATCCAGCTTACTCGACGATAATAGGAAACTTTAACCCCTTCTCTGGCAATACCTTCAAGAACATAACAAAGACGTCCCTCAATTTCTTCTTCACCGATAATTTTAAAATCATATAGATCGGTTAATTTGTCTGATTCCATTATATCTTGATAGGAAAAATCGCTCCCCATCATCCCCTGGTTCAACATATGACCGGATATTTTGATGATTTCTTCGGCATCAGGGAAGAACATCCATAGGTCACCTTCTCTCTTAAGGAATTTTGTTCCTCTATCTACTGGATTCGTAAACTCTACAAGAGCATTTCTTTTATCGCTTAAAATAAACATAGTTTTAGTTATTTTACGACCTCCGCTAACAATTATCATTTCCGCTTCCATTTGAGCTGTATCAAAATATTCATTATCATCTCTCTTGTTGATAATTTCTTCGGCAGTCATTTCTGCAGCAGTTGTTATGATTAAACTTGAAAATAAAATCGACATTATTATTCCTATCAGTAAAAGCCCTTTAATTTTTTTCATAATAGATTCCCCTTTCAATTTGGTTAGTTGGTTTAATTGTCATTGCGAGCCACGATTTATCGGGGCGTGGCAATCTCGAGTTGGGATTGCTTCGTCACTACGCTCCTCGCAATGACATCTTAATTTCTTACGGGCACGATGCATCGTGCCCCTACATCGAAACAATAAAAATATTTTTTTACGCTTATGTTTTTCTGTGGGCAGACACAAGGTCTGCCCCTACATATTACTCCTGTCTCTTATCAACATCT
>NCRO01000457.1 GCA_002849045.2 Candidatus Sediminicultor secundus | reverse complement strand
TTTTATTTGCGATGCGCTATTACCACTCTTTCTATCCCCAAATAATCATTTGTAACTTCTATATCTTGATTAAAGCTATTCTCTTTTAAAATTAATTCTTTAACTATTTTCGACTGATTTATACCCACTTCTAATGCTATAAAACCGCCTTTTTTTAAATAATGAGGGCTTTTCTTTATAATTTTACGATAATAATCTAAACCGTCAATTCCTCCAGATAAAGCAATCTTAGGTTCATTATCTTTTATTTCGGGTGGCAATAATTTAAAATTGTAAGAATCTATATAAGGAGGATTTGAAATAATTCCATCTAAGCTGTTTTTTTCAATTCTACCTATAAAAGGCTCAAACAAATCTCCCTGCAGAAATATTATTTTATCTTTACAATTATGTTTTTGAGCATTTTTTAACGCTACTTGCAAAGATTTTTTAGAAATATCGATTGCGTAGATGATAATATCTTCTATAAATTTAGCTATGCATATGGCAATTATACCTGTACCGGTTCCTAAATCTACTACCTTTAAATTATTAGAATATTTATAATTTTTTAATCTTTTAATAACTTCGTTTACTAAAATCTCTGTTTCCGGTCGAGGGATTAAAACTCCTTTTTTTACCAAAAAATCTATCCCCATAAATTCTTGATGTTTAGTTATATATTGGAGGGGAATTTTATCTATTCTTTTTTGAATCTTTTTATCTAATTGTGTTTTTTCTGTATTGTTTAATACTCTATCGTAATTTAAATATATTTCGCTCCTACTCATTTTCAGAAAATAATTTAATAAAATTTCCGCTTCTCTTCCTGGATTTATTATTCCCTTATTTTTAAATATTTTACGAATATTTTTTAAGGCTTGCCCTACAGTTTGAAATTTATACTTATTTACCCCATTATTTTATACTTCGCTGTTCTTTTTAATTTTTCTGAAAGATTGACTACTAAATCATTTAAATTCCCTTCTAATACTTCTTCTAAATTATGTAAATTTAAACCAATACGATGATCGGTAATTCTATTTTGGGGGAAATTATAAGTTCTAATTCTTTCACTTCTATCTCCTGTGCCAACCTGGTTTTTTCTCTTCTTCGCAAGCTCTTCATGTTTTTCTCTTTCTGCCTTATCTAAAAGCCTTGCTCTTAATATTTTTAAAGCCTTATCTTTATTTTTATGTTGGGATTTCTCATCCTGACAGGTAACTACCATTCCGGTGGGAATATGAGT
>NCRO01000456.1 GCA_002849045.2 Candidatus Sediminicultor secundus | reverse complement strand
GGCTATGTGAAGTGCTAAGAAATTGAGTAGCTATAAGGTCTCATCTTTGTCTAAC
The DNA here is from genome assembly GCA_002849045.2 of Candidatus Sediminicultor secundus. The sequence goes on along the minus strand of NCRO01000456.1, from coordinate 1,337 downwards.
TGTTCCTTGTTAGTCTGACTTTTCCTTTTAAAAAGCCATTCAAAAAATATATTAAAATAATGACACGTACGTAAATATTCAGAAAAAGGTTTTAAAAAAAGCAATAAAAATATTGCCGGCATTATGTTCCCTAATACCGCAAATATATAAGCCGAAAAAGCCGGCATTTTATAAATTGTTAGAGCTATCGGAATAGCCCCTCTTAATTCGCTAATGGGTAAAGCAGATAGAAGAGCTACTCTCAAACCATCATTAATCAATTTTTTCAATTACCTTCTTTATTAATTTGGTCATAATCGGTTCAGCGTCCGAGGAAGCTTTTAAAATTTCCTCTAGGCTAGTTTTTACTATTACCCCATCTATGGCTAAATCGGTGATACAGGAAATTCCTAATACTTTCATTCCCATATGATTAGCTACTATAACCTCTGGTACTGTGGACATACCTACTGCATCTGCACCAATACTTATTAAAAATCTATATTCGGCAGGGGTCTCTAAGGTAGGGCCGGTTAAACCTGCGTATACTCCTTCTTGCAATCTAATTTTTTCTTTTAAAGCTACTTTCTTAGCTAATTCAATAAGTTTTTGGCTATAAGCTTCGGACATATCTGGAAATCTTGGTCCTAATTCTTCATCATTTGGACCGATTAAGGGGTTATCGACAAATAAATTTATGTGATCATTAATAACCATTAAATCCCCTCTTTTAAAGAAGCGATTCATCCCACCTGCTGCATTGGAAATAATAATTATATCTGCACCCAACTTTTTCATCACCCTTACCGGAAAGGTAACCTCTTTAAGACTATAACCTTCATAATAATGAAATCTACCCTGCATGGCAACTACTTCTTTATTGCCCAACTTTCCCAAAACCAGATTTCCGCTATGGTTTTGAACTGTAGATACGGGAAAATTAGGAATTTCGGTATAAGGAATAATTTCTTTTTCCTCAATATCTTCTGCTAGCCTTCCTAATCCCGTTCCTAATATAATGGCAATCTCTGGTTTAATCTTACTTTTTTGATTAATAAATTCTACACTTTCTGTGACTTTTGCTTTTAAATCTTCCACCTTTACTGCATCCTTTTCTTAATTTAGCTAGCTGGCTTAATTAGTCGTTAGTATTAAATACAAGTTCTCAGTTCTCAGTTTTCAGTTAATAGTTGCAAGATACAAATTAATTAGTTGCTTGGTTACCCAGTTTTACAGATTTGTCGGTTAAAATTAAAACCTTTAACAAAGCAACCATATAACTAATTCTTAGCGAGATACGATTCACGAGATAGAGATACGAATTCACGTTCTCGGAAATGCCCTATAATATTCCTCAC
>NCRO01000455.1 GCA_002849045.2 Candidatus Sediminicultor secundus | reverse complement strand
AGCTGAGTATAATTCCAGCCATCAGGGGAGAGTGAGGATTTTTAGATGAATCAATTTTTGTTTGTTTAATTCCCTTAAGCAAGCCAAGACCCATCTTCAGGAGAAATAAGCCACCAAGTAAACCTATTATCGCTTTAATATAAAGTATTTTTAATATTTCACCAAAACCATAAAGTATTAAGATCATTAAGGGGATTTCTACAACACCATGTCCCAGGGCAATAATTGCTCCGGCATGAGGAGATTTAGTCCCTTTGCTTACCGTTACTGCTGTAATGGGTCCTGGAGCCATAACTCCGGATAAAGATATTAAGACTGCTTCTAATAGAAAAGTTGATAACAACAATTTTTACTCCTAAGCTGAAAAAAATTTTTTAAAAAAATTATTATTTTTTAATTATACTCGATTTATTTATTTATTGCATTAATTTTAGGTAACCATGTTGTTATTTTTTCTCTTTTTGTTCCCGGCATGAACGCTTGCCTTCTGCATCAGCTTTAGAGAACAGATAAATCATACCACCCAAATACAAAAGGAAAATGCCAATACCAATTAACTTTGAGATATTATTTGTACTGTTCCCTTATTTGCCTTAGTCTGTAGAGACGGGATTAACGGGCAATAGTTTTATTTCCTGCTGCTTAAATAGCGAAAAACACTTAATGTAGCCTTTGCTCCCTCTCCGGCTGCGATAATTATCTGTTTTTCAAAGACATCAGTAACATCTCCGGCAGCAAATATACCGGGAATATTGGTTTCATTTTTATTGTTCACCTTGACTTCTCCGCTTTTTGTTTTGTTTAAATCAACAGCAAAACCTGAATTAGGTATAAGACCGATTTCCACAAAAATACCCTGAACAGCAAGTGTTTCTTCTTTTTTGTCTTTCTCTATTTTTATAGCATTAACAAAATTATCACCTAAAATTTCTATCACCTGACTGTTATTTAAAATAGAAACTTTCTTACTTTTCTTGATTTTCTTCTGCATTATTTCGTCCCCGGTAAGGTAATCGGCAATATTTATAATATATACATAATTGGCAATCTTCATCAATTGTAAAGTAGCATCTAAGGCAGAATTTCCCCCACCAATTACCGCTACATCATCTTCGGAAAATAAGGGAGCATCACAGGTAGCGCAATAGACAAGACCCTTATTTTTAAATTCTTTTTCACCAGAAACACCTAATTCACGGGATTTTTTACCAGATGCTACAATAACCGTCTTCGCCCAGTAACTATTTTTATCTGTTTTTACTAAAAAATTATTTTGTTTGGCAACTAATTTTGTTACTTCTTCGTTTTCCCTAATATTAAAATTAAATTTACGCATATGCTCTTCAAATTTTTCAGCTAGTTCCGGTCCAGAAATAAATTGATATCCTGTATAATTTTGGATATCTCCACTCCGGGCAGCTTGTCCTCCTATGTCTTTTGTAACTACTAGGGTATCTATTTTCTTCCGGGCAGCATATACAGCAGCGGTAATACCAGCAGGTCCCGCTCCAATAATTATCAAATCATAAATTCTTTTCATATTTTACCCCTTTAGAAGTTCTTCAATTTTAGTTTTATCAAATCCAATTATAATTTCTCCTTCAATTTCGATTACTGGTACAGTTTTTTGGCCAGATTTTATAATCATCTCTTTGGCAAAATCGTGATTTGCGGAGACATCTAGATATTCATAGTCAATGCCTTCATCATCTAAATATTTTTTAGTCCTCTTGCAAATAGGACAAGTTGGAAGTCCGTATAATTTTACTTTTTTATTCACAATAACCCTCCATTATTTTATATTTTATTTTCCGGGGAAAGCTATGCTTCTCTGCTTTGGTTATATATTTTTAAAATAATTTACATAATAGATAAAAAAATATATATGGTTTCTTTTTATTATAGATACGACATAAATTATATAAATCTTAAAATAAGCATAATTTATGTGGTTTAACTAATATTTTACAAAATTAAACCATTTCTCATTTTTTATATGGGATTTTATTTTATCCCGAACTTTTTGGAATATTTTTATAATTTCTTCCTTGCTCCCCTGCACTTTGGCAGGATCTTCTAACTCCCAATGAATCCTTTTCACTTTGCCTGGAAAAACAGGACATCGTTCAGCAGCATCTCCACACAAAGTAATTACAATATCTATTTCACCAATAGGAATTTCAGAAATATTTTTTGATTTCTGATGAGAGATATCAACACCTATTTCTTGCATAACTTTTACCGCCATAGGATGTACACTTTTTGGCTCCATCCCCGCACTAAAGATTTCCATATTTTTGGGAAGCATTTTTTTGGCAAATCCTTCCGCAATCTGGCTACGGCAAGAATTTCCGGTACATAGAAATAAAATTCCTTTTTTTGAAACAACCATCTCCTAACCTCTTTCCATTGAATAACTTTTTTTGTAAAAAAAATTATTTTGATAGAAGGTCTTTAATCTGCTTTTCCGGATATCGGGTCATAATTATAAGTCCTAAAAGGGCTACTATGCTTCCTAATACCGGAGCTAATCTTACTCCCAGGGGGTTGCTGATGTCTTTCCCGAAGATAGAATATAAAAGAGCAAGGCTTGCTGTCGAAAGCCCTAAATTGAGTTTCATAAAAAAACCCTGGACACCAAAATACATAGCTTCTCTTCTCTCTCCGGTTTTTTTATAATCAACATCGCAAAGTTCAGAAAGTATTACATTAGGAATAATCATTAGAACTGCTGCAGGAAAGCCCATAAGTCCTACAAAAATCAGTCCCCATGTCTTAGGATTGACCGGGGTGAGACCGGTGAGGGATAGGAAAATAGAAAATATTGAGAATAAACCAAGACTTATAATCATAATAACTTTCTTTCCTCGTATCTTCGCAAAAAATCCCACAAGCGGGAAACAGATAGCCGCAATGACAAAGAGGATAGTAAACATATTACTGGCAAAAGCCTCATCAGCACCCATCAGAGTAATTACAATCGGTATGGCAGATGAGCGGACAATATTAAAAAGAAACCATAAAGATATATTGGCAAAAAGGTAGATAATAAAAGCCTTATTCCTCAATGTTTTTTTAAAGGAATCAATAAGGGGAGCCTTGCTGGGCCTGGCATTGGAAAATCTTTTTTCATCTACCGCAAATACAGCTGCATATAATAATAGGGCTCCAGGAATAGCCAGACAAATAACCATTTTCCGGTAAGATCCTACATAATCAGTGTTCTGCATAAATAAAGTCAAAAGAAGAGGTCCGCCAATCATCACCACTGCTGAACCAATTAGAGAGAAGTACCCTTGAGCTGTGGTAATACCAATTCGAGCTTTTTCATTATGACCGAGTTCGGGAATTAAGGCAAGATAGGGAACAACATATACAGTAAAGAAAAAAAAGTAGAAACCAAAAACAATAGCCAGATAGATACCATTAATGAAGGAAGTATAAGGTGTGGGCGGGAAAAATATAAACACTG
>NCRO01000454.1 GCA_002849045.2 Candidatus Sediminicultor secundus | reverse complement strand
TTCGTTGGCAGCGTTAGTTGTGTATACTCGCCTGCTATATATCCAGATAATAATATTTAGTTTGTACTTTCCTATAATATTCCTCTTTTTTCTCATCGATGGGTTCGGTAAGTAAATATTCAAAGATATCTCTAATTAAAATGCCTGTCCAGCGTATAACTTTGAACCTGTTTGATTTACTCATTTTTTCCTCAAGGAGAGATAGAAGTTTGTTTATAGGGAATTCTCCCTGAACTGTGGTGCTGTATTTGGGACATTTTAATTCTGTAGTCTCTAGTATAGAACTACAAGCCGGGCAAAGAGTCGGAATTTTCTTCATTATTCACCTCCATATTAATAATATTAATGTCATCCTTAATTATATTAATACATGTGTTTAGTAATGTCAATTAAAAAGTAATAAATATTATTATTTAATTAATATTGTTAAGATATAAGATGAAAACTATGGTATCGTGATATATCTTTGGTTTATTCTAAATTTTATTATTAGTGCGTACTTTTATCGTTCTCTTTACACGATACGTAATACGATATATTAGATATAAATAGTTTTCTTGCAATTAAATATTGATTTACGTAGAATAGATACATATATTAATCGGTTGGGGAAAAAACAATTCGCTGCTTTGAGAGCTTGAAGGGATGTAATTTGAAAATATCTACTTCTCAAGAGAATATAAATACCATATTTGGAATATTGGCCATATTGTTTTGGGGGACTACTATTGCCTTTTCCCGAAGCTTAACAGAACAGTTAGGACCTTTAACCGCTGCTTCCTGGATATATTTACTGAGCGGTATTTGGAGTTGTATTTACCTGATTAGCAAGCCGGGAGGAATTAAAAAAACCTTCCAGCTTCCTATTTTATATTTAATCGGTTGTGGAGCTTTATTTGTTTTTTATATGGTTTGTCTTTATTTGGCGGTGGGATTAGCTTTTAGCCGTGAACAGGTAATTGAAGTAAGTATTATTAATTATATCTGGCCAGGCTTGACCCTGGTCTTTTCTCTTCCCATTTTACATAAGAAGGGGCGAATAACTTTAGTACCCGGTATTATAATGGCCTTTGCTGGATTTTACCTGGTTACAGTAAACAGTGGAATGTTTTCCTGGAATGTATTCAAAGGAAATTTCCAAGTAAATTATCTTCCTTACTTATTAGCTTTTATGGCCGCCATTTCATGGGGGCTTTATTCTGTTTTAACTCGCCGCTGGGCCGGCCATGCCGAAGGAGGAGCTATTCCTATCTTTCTTCTGGTTACCGGGTTAATCTTAACTACAGTAAGATTTATGTTCCCAGAAGAATCTTACTGGACGCCACGGGTAGTAGTGGAGCTTTTATATATGTCCGTCTTTCCCACCTTTTTAGCTTATACTTTCTGGGATAGGGCTATGCGGAAAGGCAATATTATTTTAGTTGTTTCTCTTTCTTATTTTACCCCCTTGCTTTCCGTAATTATTAGTTCTTTATATCTTCAGGTGGTGATTAAAGCCAACCTCTGGATAGCCTGCGGTTTGGTTATTGCAGGAGCTGTTGTTTGTAAATTTTCTATTATTGATAAAACTAAAAAAATCTAACTTAAGCAAGGGCGTATGCAATACTCCCCTACAATTACAATAATAGATTCCAATTACCTCTTTTAAACTTAGTAAATTAACTTTCCTATCCATAGCGCTATCTGTTAGATTATTTTTTTGAAAAAAGAAGGAATTTAAGATATTATGGAATATAGATATAATAGGTAAAATATAAATTTGAGGATAGAGATATGGAATTAAAAATATCTGAAGATTTCAAAAAATTGATAGTCGATACAGGGCGAGAATTATATAAGCAGAGTTTAACTATCGGAACCTGGGGGAATATTAGTGTTTTGGATTCTGAAACAGACCTGGTTTATATTAAGCCAAGCGGGATGGATTATAATGAAATCAAGCTTGAAGATGTTATTGTAGTCGATAAGAAAGGTAAAGTAATCGAGGGGTTTAGAAAGCCCTCTATTGAGATGCCTATGCATCTTTCCATATATAATATCAGGAAGAATGTAGGAGCAATAGTTCATTATCATCCCATTTATTCGAGTGTATTAGCAGTAACCGGCTTTAGTCTTCCGGGAATTTGTGAGGATTTTGTACAGATAGTGGGAGAAAAAGTTTTATGCGCAAAATATGCCTTGCCCGGTTCAGAAGAATTAGCTGAGAACGCAGTTACCAGCTTAGGAAATAGGAATGCAGTTTTTCTTCTAAATCACGGGACTCTCTGTGTGGGCAAAGATATGAAAGAGGCAATGAAGGTCTGCTATGTGGTAGAAAAAACAGCTCATATTTATATTTTGAGTAAAAGCGTTGGAAAGTGCAGGATAATTCCCGAAGAAGATATTAAGGTAATGCAAGATTTCGCCAGGAATGCTTATGGGAAACAGCAAAACAAGTTGAGGTAATAATTAAAAAGGAAGAATAAACTCTTATTTTAAACTTAGGAGTAGTACAAAATGAAAGATAAGGATAAAACAAAGGCAGAATTAATAAAAGAATTGAATACTTTGAGGAAAGAACTAGGAAAAAATGTATTAAATGATACTACTGACCGTAAACTGACAGAAGAAGCTCTCTATAAGAGCCGGCAGGAATTTTCCAGCCTATTCAAAAGTAGTCCGGAAGCTTTAATCTATGTTGATGAGAAGAGTAATGTTTTAAATATTAATTCTCAATTTACTAAATTATTCGGATATACTTTAGAAGAGATTAAAGGAAA
>NCRO01000045.1 GCA_002849045.2 Candidatus Sediminicultor secundus | reverse complement strand
AGTTAAAATAGCATTCAAATTTAGATTAAATTTTTGATATAAATTACAAAACTAGAGTTATTCTAATTTAATATATAAAAATAATATTAATACCAACGATCAAGCCTGTTGCTTTCTGCCCACTGCTTTTTGAGTTAATAAAATAGCTTCAAAGTTTTTATAATTTCTTAGGACATAGTAGCTTTAATATCAGTTATCAAAAGAAATTATAGATATCTTAAATTACGGAAGACTAATTTTCTTGAAATAACAATGTAAAAATTTTATCACATAAGACGCTGTAGCTGAAAGTCAATTTTTTCCAACAAACAAATGTATTGAGCTTTTAAAATAAAAGAATGGAGTGTGGTAATATTGAAAAAAACGGGATTGTTAAACAGAGATATATCCGCCTTGATAAGCAGATTAGGTCATCAGGATACTATCTGCATATCTGATGCTGGGTTGGCTATTCCGGATTCAATTAACCTGATTGATGTTTCCCTTGAAGATAACGTACCAAGGTTTATCGAGGTATTAAAATTAATAAAAAAGAATTTGTTTATTGAGAGGATATTACTTACAGAAGAATTGAAAACTAATTGTCCTAATATGTTTAAAAATGTAACAAACCTACTTAAGAAGGCAAAGCTTGAAGTTATGACTCATAAAGATTTTAAAGAAAAAGTTAGATTGTGTAAGGGGGTTATCCGAACAGGTGAATTTACCGCATATAGTAATGTTATACTCGTAACCGGAGCTGATCCTGGAAGATGGGCAACCAATTAGAAAGAGGATAAAAAATGATAAATGATAAAGCAAAAAATTCTAGTCAATTAATTATGAATTCTTCAAGCGGTTATTTGTCCAGATTAAAAGAAATATTAGGTACTAGGGAAATAGGTTTATTGCTTATAATTTTTATAGCATCAATCTTGCTATCAATTTTTAGTGAGAATTTTTTAACCTTTTCTAACCTTACGTCAGTTGCGATTGGAATGAACTATGATGTTTTGCTAGCTCTTGGTATGACTTTGGTTCTTTTATCGAAAGGGATTGATTTATCGGTTGGTTCAATATTGGGATTAACTGGGATAATTACAACAATGCTATTGCAGGCAGGTGTTAGTATTTTATTTGCTGTAATTCTCGGCTTATTATCGGGTGCATTTTTAGGTTTTATTAATGGCATATTTATAGCTAAGTTCAGGATTAATCCGTTTATAGTAACGTTGGGTATGATGGCAATAGCCCGTGGGTTGTCTGTGATATTAACTTCAGGATATTTTGTGTCCAACCTCCCCGAAGGCTATCTAATTATAGGCCAAGGTAAGTTTTTAGGAATACCTAACCCCACTTATGTTATGATTTTATTTGTTATTTTATTTGATTATCTCTTAAGGAAATGGGGGCCATTTTATAAGGCGTTTTATATAGGGACAAATCCCGATGCAGCTGAGTTATCTGGAATTAATGTTTCTTTAATTATACTGGCAGGTTATGTAATCAGCGGATTTCTTTCGGGGCTTGCTGCAATTTTTATGACATCACGTTTGGCGATGGGGTATGCCCAGTTTGGACTGGGCGCAGAACTAAAAGCTATTTGTGCTGCTATCATCGGTGGAGCTAGTATGGGTGGGGGTGAAGGAAGTATAATAGGAGCATTTCTTGGAGTTATGCTTTTAGCAATTATAAATAATGGTTTTGTATTACTGAATTTATCAATTTACTGGCAGGGGGTTATAAATGGACTGATCCTTGTAATTGCCGTCACAGTTGATGCCATTCGCAGAGCCAGAAAAGGAGAAAGCAGGGCATAAAATTTTTCTTGCTTTAAATCAGAGGTGAAAGAGGGACTGATGTGATAAATTATATTTTAAAAATAGAAGGTATCTCTAAACGCTTTTTTGCAAATAAGGTCTTAGATGATATAAACTTAAAAATTAAAAAAGGCGAAGTTCATGCCGTAGTTGGTGAAAATGGTGCTGGAAAGACTACCCTTATGAAAATTATTGGAGGTATATATACAGCCAGTGAGGGTAAGATTATTTTTGATGGTTGTGAAGTAAATTTTTCAAGTCCGCAGGAGGCAATAAATAGCGGAATAAGTATAGTACACCAGGAATTAAGCCTGGTTCCAAAGTTGAAAGTAGCCCAAAATATTTTCAGCCATAGGGAACCTGTAAATAAATTGGGTTTTATTAAATGGACAGAATTAAGATATAAAGCAAAACAAATATTGAAACATATAGGTATTGACATAGATCCATCAACCCTGGTGGGTGATTTAAGTGTGGGCATGCAGCAGATTGTAGAAATTGCTAAAGCCCTATCTCAAAATGCAAAAATTATTATCTTTGACGAGCCTACCTCTGCATTATCAGAAAAAGAAGTAAATTTATTTTATCAGGTTATCAATGATTTAAAATCAAAGGGAGTTACGATTATCTTTATTTCCCATAAATTAACGGAAGTCTTTAAAATATCAGATAAGATGTCTGTACTAAGAGATGGAAAGTTAATCGGAACCAGGAAAACAAAAGAAACCAGCATTGAAGAGATAATTAAAATGATGGTAGGAAGGGAGTTAGGCAATTTATATCCTGATAAAAGTTCCCATATTGGAGAAAAGATATTTTCTGTAAAAGGATTCAGTAGAAAAGCAAAATTTGAAGTCATTGAATTTGATTTACATAAGGGAGAAATCCTTGGATTTGCAGGACTTGTTGGTTCAGGAAGAACTGAAGTAGCCCGCTCTATCTTTGGTGCTGAAAAACCTGAATCAGGAGAAGTTATATTAGAAGGAAAAAAAGTAGAAATTAAATCTCCCCGGGATGCAATTAAAAATGGTATTTGTTATTTAACAGAAGATAGAAAAAGCTGGGGCTTATTTCTGGAAAAAACTTTAAGGCAGAATATAATTGCTGCTTCAATAAACAAGTTTGTGAATAAGAGGGGTTTTCTTAAAAATAGAAAAATAAAAGAAAAAGCTAAACATTTTATTGATTATCTAAATATTAAGCCTGCTGATGATAAAATTCTTATTCTGAATCTCAGCGGGGGCAATCAACAAAAAACATTACTGGCTCAGTGGCTTAATACGGAACCAAAGATATTAATAGCTGATGAACCAACCCGTGGGGTTGATGTTGGGGCAAAGGCAGAGATTCACAAGCATTTAAGGAAATTGGTAGAAAGTGGGGTTGGTGTTATTATAATTTCATCTGAATTACCTGAAATAGTTGGTCTCTGTGACAGAATTGCCGTATTTAATGAGGGAAAAATAACTGGTATCCTTGAGAAGGATGCTACGCAGGAAGAAATAATGAAATATGCAACTTTGTAGAAAAAAGGGGGTTGATTTGTGAGTCTTAATGAAAAATTTCGTACTATCACGAAGGTGAATAACCTCGGTTTGTTAACAACAATAGTTTTGATTATTATAGGAATGGCAATATTTTTTCCGCGATTTTTATTACCTATAAATATTGAAATACTGGGAATGGGTTTTGTACAGGAAGCAATTATGGCCTTAGGAATGACCCTGATAATAATCTCGGCTGGTATAGATCTTTCTATTGCCGGTGTCATGCCTTTTTCAGCAATTATGGTAGGCATCTTTTTAAATAATAATTTTGGGATTACTGTTTCCATATTGTTGGCACTTTTATTATCAGCTTTGGTAGGTTTTGTGAATGCGCAGATGATTAATCGCTTGAAGGTACATCCTTTTATATGTACACTGGCTACTTTAACTACTCTTAGAGGTGTTAATTTGGTTATTACTAAAGGGGAAACGGTAACAGGTTTTCCACCAGCGTTCTATTTTTTTGGACAGGGCAGGGTTTTTGGAATACCTTTTCCAATTTTCTTATTCGCAGTAATGGCTATCGTCTTTGCCCATCTTTTAAAAAACCATAAGTATTTTCAACAGGTTTATTTCATAGGTGGTAATATTGATTCAGCCAGATATTCTGGTATAAATATAGATAGATTTATTATATTTATATATGTTCTCAATTCTATCCTGGCTGGAATTGCTGGAATTATCACTGCCTCACAGTATATTAGTGCTAATACAGGTTTTGGTATAGGTATAGAATTACGTGTTATTACAATAGTTATTATTGGAGGTGTCGGTTTAAGTGGAGGTAAGGGGACTATTGGAGGTACTATTCTCGGTATACTTTTCCTTGCCATAATAAATA
>NCRO01000453.1 GCA_002849045.2 Candidatus Sediminicultor secundus | reverse complement strand
CAGGAAAAAGATATTCGAAAAATAGGAGAAGATGATTCGAATTTTTTAGTATCTTTCTCCTTATCCGCAAGAGATAAAATAAAAGAGATTACAAAACAGACTTTGCCGCCCCCATATAATTACCTTCTTATTGGTATGCTATTAGGGGAAAAAAGTTTTATCCCTCCTCATTTAAAAGAAGTATTTGTCGAAGCTGGAGTTATGCATATATTAGCAGTTTCAGGTTTACATGTAGGAATAATTGCTATGGCTTTACTTGTTTTATTAAGTATGTTGAAGTTACCGAAGAAGCTCAAACTGTTTACCTTGATATTAATTCTAATAATGTATGCATCTATCACTGGTTTTCGTCCTTCGGTATTAAGAGCTACCATTATGTTTATTTTATTAATAGGTGGGAAATTAATCAATAGAAGTAGAAATCTTAATATTTCTCTTTTTTTTGCAGCGTTTTTAATCTTGTTGTTAAATCCTTTGATACTATATGATGCTGGTTTTCTATTGTCCTTTATAGTTACTTTTTTTATTATAAATTTATCACCAATCTTAAAAGGATTATTTTCTAAAATAGTAGTCTGGATTAAAAATCCTTTAGCAGTTTCAACTGCGGCCTGGCTAGGAATTTTCCCGCTTTCTGCATATTTTTTCAGTAAAGTATCGATAATATCTATTGTTTCCAATATATTTATTATTCCCTTAACCGGAATAGCGGTAATATTAGGATTTGTAACTTTTTTTATCGGACTGATGAGTATCTCTCTGGCCGGTATAGTTGCAAATATAAATTACCTGGTATTGAATCTGATATCCTTAATAGCTAAATCATTTTCTTCACTTCCTTTTGCCTTTATTTACGTTGCTCAACCTTCAATTATAGTAATTATTTTATATTATCTAACGGTATTTTTTATTATTGAAATATTTTATAAAAAAATACTATCGCCAAAAATAAAGAAAAAAGCTATCTTAATTGTATTATCGGTTACATTACTAATAATTATTGTTCAAGTATTTTATCCGGCAGACAACCTCAAAGTAAATTTTATAAATGTTGGAGAGGGAGATTGCATCTTAATTGAAGCCCCCAACAAGATAAATATCTTAATCGATGGGGGAGGAACCCCTCAAAGTGATTTTGATGTGGGAAGTAAAATCGTTATACCTTACTTGAGAAGAAAAGGGATAAATGAAATTGATTTGCTAATCTTAACTCATCCTCATTTAGATCATTTAGAAGGATTATTGCCGGTAATAAAAGAATTTAAAGTAGATATGGTTTTAGATAGCGGATTAATCTGTGATATATCAGCATATAAAGAATTTATTTCCCTAATACTAAAAAAGAGCATATCATATCATAAAGCTAAAGCCGGAGATAATTTTATTTTTAGTAACAATTTGGAAATATTTTTACTTAATCCTTTGTATGATTCTGATTTTTATAACGAGTCTGATTTTAATAATGCGTCAATTGTGGTAAAATTATTCTATAAAAATGCAGATTTTCTTTTTACCGGAGATATAGAGGAAGCTGCTGAAAAAAAACTATTGATCTGGCAGAATATTTTAAAGAGCGATATATTAAAAGTTGGTCATCATGGAAGTGCAACTTCTACCAATTTAGAATTTTTAGATAAGGTTGACCCAAGTATTGCAGTTATTACTGTGGGTAAAAATCATTTTGGGCATCCTTCGCAGAAAATTATAGAAAGATTAGAAGATAAGAATATACAAATATATCGGACAGATGAAGATGGAACGATAGTTATAAGAACAAACGGCCAGGAATATTGGATAAGAACACTGAAGGGAAACAATTAAAATGAACCAAGGAAGATATATGAATTACGAAAATATCTTAAATCTTACAAAACAAGGGAAGATATATCCTGTTTATCTGTTTTACGGAAAAGAAAATTACTTAAAAGAAGACATTTTAAAAAAACTTCGAAACAGATTAATTGACCCTGCTTATAGAGAGTTAAATTATAAGGTTTTTTATGGTGAAAAATTATCTTTTAACCAAGTAATAAATGATTTCGAAACACTGCCACTGATGTCTGAACATAAATTAGTAGTAATAAAAGAAGCAGAAAAAATTAACAAAAATGATGAGACAAAATTAGTAAATTATTTTAAGCGGCTAAGTTTAAAAAACAATTTTTCAACTCTAATAATTATTTATAAAGAGAGTAGTCCAAACAAAGAACTAATCACAGCAATTAAAAGGGTAGGGATAGCATCTAATTTTAACATAATAGATAAAGCAAAATTAGCCTTATGGATAAATTCTAAATTTAGGCAGAGTAATAAAAAAATTACTCAGGAGGGCCTATTTTACTTACAATCCATAATTGGTTCTGATTTAGGTCGCCTTTTTAATGAGATAGAAAAAATAGATATTTATACAAAAGACAAAAAAGTAGTAGAAAAAGAAGATGTTATGATATCGATAGGTGGTTCAGAATCGGTTAATATATTCAAAGTATTAGACTCTATCGGGGATAAAGATATAAAAAAGGCAATAGATGGCTTGGTAAAGTTAAATCAAGGCAACCTTCATCATTTATCCATATTTGCTATGATATACAGGCAAATAAAGCTTATACTTCAAACAAAATTATTATTTGCAGGTGGATTTAATTTTAAAGAAGTAGAAAAGAAACTAAAACTTCCTTACTTTGTTATTGAAAAAATAATAAAACAGTCTAAAAAATATACTTTTAAGGAAATTTGTAAATCTTATGAATTATTGAATATTGCAGACTTAGAATTAAAAGATAGCCAGAAAGAACCCAAAATTATTTTAGAAGAATTGGTTATGAATATTATAAAACAAGGAAAATAGTATATCGTATTTCGTATATAGTAAAGAAAAAGAGAAAGAAGTAGGGGCGTATTGCATACGCCCTGATAGCGTAGAGCGTACAGCATGGAGCGTGTAGCGCGCAGTGGAAAGTAAAAATGTAGTGGGTAATTTGTAGGGGCACGATGCATCGTGCCCCTACAATAAAGAAGGGTCGGATAAATCCGACCCCTATATTAAAGACATAATATATCATATAATAAAGTTTGAATTTTTAGTTATGATTTTGCTTTTTTAATTTCAGTTTTTTTGGTTACCGGTTTTTTAGCAGCTTTTACTGTCTTTTTAGCTATTGGTTTTTCTTTGGTTTTAGTTGTTTTGGTAGTCTCTGTTTTTTTCTTAGGGGCTGCTGCTTTTTTAACAACTGATTTTTCTTTGGTTTTAGTTGTTTTTACAGGCTCTGTTTTTTTCTTAGAAACCACTGGTTTCTTAGTTATCGGTTTTTTAGCAGCTTTTACTGCCTTTTTAACTACTGGTTTTTCTTTAGTCTCTACGACTTTTTTAGGGGCAGCAATTGTAGGCTTCTTGGCTGGTTTTGGTTTTATTAAGGTATTTAGTTTTATAGTTAAGCTTGATTTTTGGCGAGAAGTAGTATTTTTAGGTAAAATACCTTTGTTAACAGATTTATCTAAAATTGAAATAGCATCTTTAAAATATTTAATTGATTCTTCTTTCTTTTTTTCTGATATAGCAAGATTAAATTTTTTAATGCTACTTTTTATTTTTGATTTATAAGATATATTCCTTAAATGACTTTTTTTAGAAGTTTTAACTCTTTTTATTGCTGACTTTATTTGGGGCATAAATATTTCCTTTCGATAATATTAATTTTACTTGGTAAATTTTAACATTATTTTAATTTAAAATCAAGCTTCTTCGTATATCGTATATCGTATATAGTGAAGTTTGTTACTCGGTTAGCCAGTTTACCGGTTACCCGGTTAAGAAAATAAGAAGTCAGAAGACAGGTGACAGAATTCAGAAGCCAGAATGAAGAAATAAAAATGTCATTACGGAACAAAGTAAACCTGCCCTCGCGAAAGTAGGGGAAGCAATCTCGGTTTCTTACCGCGTATCATGTAAAGAAAATAGTAATGAGTAG
>NCRO01000452.1 GCA_002849045.2 Candidatus Sediminicultor secundus | reverse complement strand
GGATTATCACCTCCATCTTGGTAAGTCGGGAAATATAGCTCTGGTATTCGAATATAGATTGCAAGGTGCCTTGACTCAATTCGGGCTGATAGGGGGTGTAGCAGGTCCAGAACTCTTCTCTCTGTAGAAGAAATTTTACTGCTTCCGGGATAAAATGACGGTAGGAGCCAGCACCTAACAAAGGTTTCATCGAGTAGAAATCAGCATTCTTCTTAGCGATACGGTAAATTTTATCTTCTAATTCGCTTTCCGACATCGCCTCTGGAATATTTAATTTTTCTTTCGATCGAAGGCTTTGAGGGATATTTTCAATTAAGTCTTCAAAGGAAGAAACCCCAATTTCTTTCAGCATCTCCTTTTTCTGTTCTTCAGTAGTAGGAATGTATCTCATAATAATTCACCTCTATTCTTTTCTATACTCAGAATATTCTTGAGCACTCATCAGATTCTTTAATTCACCCATATTTTCTATCTTTATTTTTGCAATCCATCCTTCTCCGTAAGGATCTTTGTTGATAATAGAAGCATCTTCGATAATTTTTACGTTTGCTTCGGTTACTTCGCCTGCTACCGGAGTTTTCACGTCAGATACGGCTTTTACAGATTCAATAGTAGTAAATGTTTCACCTTGTTTTAGTTTCCCCCCTTTTTCTACTTTTTCTAAATATACGATGTCCCCAAGCTGATCCTGAGCGTAATCAGTAATTCCTATTGTTCCGATTCCGTCTTCTACCTTTAACCATTCTTCACTTTTGGTATAATATAGATTTTCAATCACTTTATTAGTCATTTAATATATTTCCTCCATTTCATTTTATTATTTAATAATTTTAATTAAATTATATTTTAATTGTATTAATTTCTAATTGCTTTCAATCATCACCTCCTTGATAAATTAGTCGTTAGTTTTAAATACAAGTTGCAAGATGCAAGTTTCAAGTTAATAGTTTTTAGTTTACGGTTTTTAGTTTTCAGTTTTGGATAAAGCTAAAAAATTAAAGCGAAAAGCGTAAAACCATAATTTAAAATTCGAAACATTTTTCGTATATGTATATCATATATCATACAAGTAGCCGGATTTATCCGACCTGTCCTTATTGCGGGCTTGATGAATCAAGTCCCTACATTATTACCCACTGTTTTATAATTTTGTAGGGGCACAATGAATTGTGCCCTTCCCTTGTTTTATTCCCTCTCTTTTTCCATGGGCACGATGCATCGTGCCCCTACTCCTGACTTCTAATTTCTATCTTACTATCTTTTTACTATATACTCAATACTATATACTATATACTAAATACTAAATTATGCTATTCATTAACGACTACCTAGAACAATCCTACTGTATTCCCTTCCTCATCAATATCTACTTTAGTAGATGCCGGTACCGAAGGTAATCCTGGCATAGTCATCATGGTTCCCAAAAGGGGATAGAGGAAGCCTGCTCCAACAGATGCCCTGACATCTCTTACGGGTATACGGAAATTACGAGGTCTGCCTTTAACTGATGGTTCATGAGATAAAGAAAGATGAGTTTTAGCCATACACATAGGAAGTTTATCGAATCCTACTTCGGTAAATAATTTAATCTTCTTTTCAGCTAAGCGAACATAATCAACTCCTTCTGCCCCGTAGATCTTAGTGGCAATAATCTCAATTTTTTCTTTGATAGATAAATCTAAGGGGTAAAGATGGTGGAAGTTAGTGGGCTTTTTGGTAGCTTCTACTACAGCTTCAGCCAATTCTATTGCTCCTTCTCCTCCTTTAGCCCAGACTTCATGAGTAACTGCAGCAGTTGCTCCGGCAGCTAAAGCTTTTTCTTTAATCAGTTCAATCTCGGCTGGAGTATCAGTGGGGAAGCGATTGATAACTACTATTGGAGAGACACCATGCAAGAGGACATTTTCTATGTGTTTCTCTAAGTTTTCACAACCCTT
>NCRO01000451.1 GCA_002849045.2 Candidatus Sediminicultor secundus | reverse complement strand
ACATAATGCCGGCAATATTTTTAGCTTCCTGTAAAATTATATCTTTTAATTTACATAAATCAATATCTTTTTTTAGATTAATCAAATTCATCATTCTCTCTAAAGCCCAAAAAAGATTAACTGCTGTAGGTCGAGTAAGGGTCAGGCAGTTTTTAGCCTTCTCCATATCTAAACTGAATTCTTTATAGGTATCTGCTTTTGAAGAATAAGCAGCAAGGGCTATACTAAAGGCAGCCGCCACTCCAATAGCTGGTGCGCCCCTTATTTTCATCTTCTTAATAGACTCTGCTACCTCTTGGTAAGTAGAACAATTAATTATTTCATATTCTAAAGGAAGTTTTCTCTGGTCAATTAAAAATACTTTCCCCTCTTTCCATTCGATAGTTCTCATCTTTTATCCTCTTCTTCTACTGGTTAACCAGTTTGCTTGTTTACCAGTTTGCTTGTTTACCAGTTAGCCTGTTTACCAGTTAAATTAGTCTACCAGTCACCCAGTCTGCCGGTCTTCCGGTCAATGCGGCAGGCAATACACCACTGCTTCCTTTCTTTAAACTTGTAACTTGAAACTCGTAACCCGTAACTTGTCACTAATTACTCATTACTCATCACTGTTTTTCTATCCGCTCTACCCTATCTAATATTCTGGCTTTTTTTTTCTTCCTTGCTATTCACTATTCACTAACGACTAACGACTATTCACTATACACTGTTCTAAATAAAGCTAATCACTCCCAGGCTGGTTAAAGTAACAATTACTCCAGCTATCATAACCCCTCCCACTATTGTAGGAAAGGCATACCAAAACCTAATGCCAAAAATAAATGCAGCAGCTGAACCAGTCCAGGCTCCTGTTACGGGTAGAGGAATAGCTACGAAAAATAATAAAAATAAGGCTCCGTATTTTTCGAATTTTCCCTCGGTATTCCGACGTGTCCTTTTAAAAAGCCATTCAAAAAATATATTAAAATAATACCATTGACGTAAATATTCAGAAAAAGGTTTTAAAAAAAGCAATAAAAATATTGCCGGCATTATGT
>NCRO01000450.1 GCA_002849045.2 Candidatus Sediminicultor secundus | reverse complement strand
GTGGGCTCGGAGATGTGTATAAGAGACAGGTATATAGTGAAGTTTGTTACTCGGTTAGCCAGTTTACCGGTTACCCGGTTAAGAAAATAAGAAGTCAGAAGACAGGTGACAGAATTCAGAAGCCAGAATGAAGAAATAAAAATGTCATTACGGAACAAAGTAAACCTGCCCTCGCGAAAGTAGGGGAAGCAATCTCGGTTTCTTACCGCGTATCATGTAAAGAAAATAGTAATGAGTAGTTTGTAGGGGCACGATGCATCGTGCCCAAGGTAAACCCTGCTTAGTAGATACTCACTTAGCAGGGTAAACAAAAGACAATAAAACAGGAAGGGCACAATTCATTGTGCCCCTACAAAATCACAAAGAATATAGTAACGTCATGGGCAGACAAACTCGTCTCCTTGTCCTGCTAACGACTATTTACTATTCACTAACGACTAATTCGTATCGAGTGTCGTGTTAGGAAAATAAAAGACAGGAAGCAAAAAAGAAAATGGAAACAAAATATAAAATTGCTAAGTATGCAGGAATAGTAATAATTGCCACTATATTTTGTAGAATATTAGGTTTGGGTAGAGAAATAGTGATTTCAAACAGATTTGGAGCAGGGATTGAAACCGATGCCTTTTTTATCGCCTTCATGATTCCTAATTTACTAAGGACCTTTTTAGGAGAGGGTGCTTTAAACTCAGCTTTCATACCTATTTTTGCAGAGTATTTAACTAATCACGATAGAAAAAAAGCAGAATATTTTGCCAACAATGTATTAAACATACTGATTTTAATTTTAATAATAGTTGTATTTTTAGGAATTTGGGCAGCACCTTTATTAATTAATATAATTGCAATTGGTTTTAAAAGCAACATATATAAATATGAATTAGCGGTAAACTTAACCAGAATCATATTCCCCTATATTGGTTTCGTGGCAGTTGCTGCTTTATTTATGGCTATATTGAATTCTTATAATCATTTTTTGATACCTGCCTTAGCGCCGGCTATGTTAAATATTTCTGTTATTATTTTTGCCATTACTTTAAGTTATAAATATGGCATATATAGTATAGCTTTAGGAGTAATTTTAGGAGGTATTTGTCAGGCATTAGTACAAACCCCGGTATTAATAAAGAAAAAATTAAAATATAGATTTACCGTAGATTTTAAGGATCCCGGAGTAAAAAAATTATTAAAACTATTATTACCTGTCATGATTGGCCTGGCTATTACCCAGATTAATGTTGTAGTGGATAGGACAATTGCTTCTACTTTAATTGATGGAAGTATTTCGGCTTTGTATTATTCCAATAGATTAGTACAATTTCCCTTGGGGGCATTTGGAATTGCTATTTCTATCGCTATTTTTCCCACACTGGCAAAATACACTGCAAAAAATAATATTCCTGAATTTAAAAAATCATTATTGTTTGGTTTAAAAATGTTATTATTTATCACTATTCCTTCCGCCGTAGGGTTAATAGTATTAAAGGATTCGCTGATTCGTTTAATATACGAACATGGTGTATTCAGCAGAGCTGCAACCAATATGACTGCAAGTGCCTTGTTGTATTATTCTATAGGGCTGTTTGCTTATGCCTGCGTTCGATTAATAACCATGTCTTTTTATGCTTTGAAAGACACTAAAACTCCGGTAAAGATCGGAATCTATATAGTATTTATAAATATTGCTTTAGATTTAATTTTAATTAGATATTTGGCTCATTCCGGTTTAGCATTAGCTACGTCAGTAGCAGCTATACTAAATCTGATTATATTATTAAAAGTTTTACAGGATAAAATCGGGGATATGGAATTAAAATCTCAAGCATCATTTTTAATAAAAATTATTATATCTTCAGTATTTTTAGGAATAAGTTGTGTTTTGGTTAGTAATTATTTGGGTAGCATATTAGACTTAAATATTAAATATAATCAGATTATTCAAGTAACTGCCTCTATTTTTAGTGGAGGTTTGGTATATTTTATTATTAGTTATATACTGGGCGTGAAAGAAATTAGAAATTTAAAGCAAAGTATAAAAATAATATTAAGGAGTAGAGATTAAATAATGGTAAAAGATTATCATTGCAACATTGAGAATATCAGAAATTTTTCTATAATTGCTCATATTGATCACGGAAAATCAACCATAGCTGATAGATTATTAGAATACACCGGAACAATTTCAGAGAGAGAAAAAAGAGAGCAGATATTAGACGATATGGATTTAGAAAGAGAAAAGGGGATAACTATTAAATCAAAAGCAGTAAGGTTGTACTATCACTCTAAAGACGGAAAAGAATACATTTTAAATTTAATTGATACCCCCGGACATGTTGATTTTTCATACGAAGTATCTCGTAGTCTTGCGGCATGTGAGGGTGCTCTGTTAATCGTTGATGCATCTCAAGGTGTTCAGGCACAAACCATAGCTAATATTAATTTAGCATTAAAAAACAAATTAAAAATAATTCCGATAATTAATAAAATAGATCTTACTTCTGCAAATCCCGATAGAGTTATTCAAGAAGTAAAAAATATTTCAGAAATAAAAGAAGAGGAAATAATTTTAGCAAGTGCCAAAGAAGGAATTGGTACTTCTGATATTTTAGAAGCAATAGTAAGCAAAATTCCAATACCAAAAGGGAGTTCGAACCTGCCTTTAAGAGCACTTATATTCGACTCAGTCTACAATCCATACAAAGGAACAATTGTCTATGTTAAGGTAGTAGATGGTGTAATAAAGCCAGGTATGGTTATTCAAACTATGTCCAATAATATAAAATATGAAGTTGCAGAAATAGGAATTTTTCGTCCTAAGATGCAGCCTATAAAAAAACTTACTGCCGGGGAAGTAGGGTATATAATAGCCGGATTTAAAAATATTAAAGATACTCGAGTAGGTGATACTATTACTGATGCTTCCAACCTTGCCCGAGAAAATCTTCCCGGATATAAAAAGGTTACACCTTTGGTCTTTTGCAGTATCTATCCTATTGATAATAAGGAATATGAAAATCTTAAGATTGCCCTGGAGAAACTTAAATTAAATGACTCCTCTCTTTTTAGTGAACCTGAAACATCAGAAGCTTTAGGTTTTGGTTTTAGGTGTGGATTTTTAGGGTTATTACATATGGAGATTATTCAGGAAAGATTGGAAAGAGAATATGATTTAGGTTTAATCGCAACTACACCGAGCGTAATGTATCAAGTAACTAAAAAAAATGGGGAAGTGGTAAAAATAAGCAATCCTTCCTCTTTTCCTTCAAAAAATGATATTGAAAAGATCGAAGAACCTTATGTAAAAGTAAATATCATTACTCCCAGTAAGTGTATTGGCGGAATTATGGATTTGGTTCAGGAAAGAAGAGGAAGCTTTAAAAATATGGAATACATCGACGAAAAGATATTAAGATTAGATTACGAGCTCCCCTTAAATGAAATTATTTTAGATTTCTATGATAAATTGAAATCAATAAGCAGCGGATATGCTTCGCTAGATTACGAACTTATAGGTTATCAGCCCTCCGAATTGGCAAAAGTCGATATATTGGTTAATCATGAGTTAGTAGACGCTCTATCTTTTGTCGTACATAAAGATAAGGCATATACGCGGGCAAGGAAGATAGTAGAAAAATTAAAGGAGATTATTCCTCGTCACATGTATGAAGTTCCCTTGCAAGCCACAGTTGAAGGAAATATTATTGCTCGAGAAACCATAAAAGCATTAAAGAAAGATGTAACAGCCAAATGTTACGGGGGAGATATTACCCGCAAAAGAAAGCTGTTGGAAAAACAAAAAGCCGGGAAAAAAAGAATGAAAAAAGTTGGAAAGGTGGAAATTCCACAAGAAGCATTTTTAGGGATATTAAAAATTTAATTAGGTGATAATTAATGGAATTAGGATTATATCTACATTTCCCTTTTTGTATATCAAAATGTCCTTACTGTGACTTCAATTCCTACCAATTGAAAGAAGATAATCAAATTTCTTCCTACATTTCCGCTTTATATCAGGAGATAACTGCTTATTCTCAAAAATTAAAAAAGAACAGTATAAAGACTATTTATTTGGGCGGCGGTACTCCCACTATTTTATCGGGAGTTCAAATTTATAATATATTAGAATTTTGTAAGGACAAGTTTACGATTGATAAAGATGCGGAAATAACCATAGAAGTGAATCCGGGGACATTAGATGGTGAGAAATTAAGGTTACTAATTGAATCGGGAATAAACAGATTAAGTTTAGGAGCCCAGAGTTTTAATAATATATTTTTAAAAAAATTAGGTAGAATACATAATACACAAGATATTATTGATTCATATTATTTAGCTCGAGAGAAAGGATTTAGTAATATCAATATAGATATTATGTTTGCTCTCCCTGAACAAACCACTAAAGACCTTCAAATTACATTGAAAAAAGCTGTTTCCTTGAAACCAGACCACTTATCCCTATACAACCTGACCATAAAAAAGGGAACAGAATATTATAAAAAATACAAAAGAGGCAAATTAAAGCTACCTACTGAAGATGTAGAATATAATATGTATAACTGGGCAATAAATTATTTAGAAGAAAGTGGTTTTGAGCACTATGAGATAGCAAATTTTGCCCGTCCTTATAAGAGATCGACGCATAACCTAATTTATTGGCAAAATAAACCGTATTTAGGAATAGGAGCAGGAGCATATTCTTTCATAAAAGGATATCGATATATGAATTATGAAAACCCGGCAAGATATATAAAAGAAATAATGAGCGGTAAATTACCTGTAGACAATGGAGAAAAATTATCTTTAAGAAAAAGAATGATAGAAACTGTAATTTTAGGTTTAAGGACCAAAGATGGAGTAGGTTACAAAATATTCAAGACAAGATTTGGAGTTAGCCTTAATGATATTTTCCCTGAGCAGATCAAAAAATTGGTCAATTTAAGACTATTACAAAAAGATAATTATAGAATAAAATTAACCAAGAAGGGTGTTTTTCTGGCTAATACTGTTTTTAGGGAATTTGTTGATTGAATAAAACAGTATCGAGTATCGTGTATCGAGTATCGTGTATCGAGTATATAGTAAAGAAAACAAAGGAGAAAAAGTAGGGGCGTATTGCATACGCCCTGATAGCGTATAGCGTTTATACTTAGTTAGTTGGTTAGTTAGTTACCTGGTTAGCTGGTTAAGTAAATAGAATTCAGTAGTCAGGAGACAGAATTCAGAAGTCAGAAT
Organism: Candidatus Sediminicultor secundus; assembly: GCA_002849045.2. The sequence continues at coordinate 444 of NCRO01000450.1, read as the reverse complement.
AAAACAACAGAAATGTCATTGCGAACGACCGCAGGGAGTGTGGCAATCTCATTGTTTAGCGAAAAACGAAAAGCGCAAAACCATAGCTTAAAACTTAAAATTAGGAAGAAAGAATCCAGGAGCAAAGTTAGCGTATAGCGTACAGCGTTTAGCGTAGAGCGTATAGTTTTATGCGGGCAGCAAGTGAAAGCAAGATAACAAATAAGTATTTCGTATGCCGTTAGGAACTAGTTAGTCGGTTGGTTGCCTGGTTAAGAGAATAGAAATCAGAAAAAAGAATTCAGAAGCTTAATTCGTATCGAGTATCGCGTGAAGAAAATTAGAATTCAAGTGTAGGGGCACGATGCATCGTGCCCACAAAAACCAAAAGACAAAGAAATAAAGGGCACAATGCATTGTGCCCCTACAAAAACATAAAGACTATAGTTAAACAAGGGCCGCTAA
>NCRO01000449.1 GCA_002849045.2 Candidatus Sediminicultor secundus | reverse complement strand
AGAAATTTTAAAAAATTAGCTGTAAATGTTAATGTTCAATCTTTATTCGCCATTCCTCCTAAAATCAAAAATCCTCAGGAAACTGCCCGAAAAGTATCTTCAATTTTAAACTTGGAAACAAAAGATGTACTGGATAAATTAAACCAGAAAAAATCTTTTGTGTGGATAAAAAGGAAATTAAAAGAAACAGAAGTCGTAGAGATTAAAAAACTAAATTTAGAGGGATTAAATTTTTTAGATGAGAGCAAAAGACATTATCCCAAGAATTATTTAGCTTCTAATTTAACGGGATTTGTGGGAATAGACAATCAAGGCCTGGAAGGTTTAGAGTCATTTTTTGATAAGGAATTAAAGGGTTTGCCTGGTTTAGTAATTTTAGAAAGAGATGCTATAGGAGGCAAGATCCCTTTAAGCATTAAAGAACCAACTGCTCACAAGGACGGGTATTCAATTGTATTGACTATTGATGAGGTCATCCAATATATTACTGAAGAAGCTTTGAATAAAGCTTTTCAAAAATCCAAGGCCAAAGCAGGAATTGCTATTGTGGTAGAGCCCAAAACCGGGGAAATTTTAGCAATAGCAGTAAAACCTTCTTATGACCCCAATTATTTTAATCAATATTCTCGCGATTTTTGGAGAAATAGAGCAGTAACTGATGCCTATGAGCCAGGATCGACCTTTAAGGTTATTACCATAGCTACAGCTCTGGAAGAAAGAGTAGTCAATTTAAATGATCAATTTTATTGTGAAGGCTGGACAAAATATAATGGGACTGTTTTTCACGATATATACCAACATGGTTCTCAAGATCTTACCGATATAGTGAAAAATTCCTGTAATATAGGGATAATTCAAACCGGGACAAAGTTAGATGAAAAGGTTTTTGAAAAGTCGATTAGAAGATTTGGTTTTGGAACATTGACTGAAATAAATTTACCCGGTGAAATAAATGGCTTGGTAAGAAGTACAAAGGATTGGTCAAGAATTTCCTTGGCTTCCCTATCTATAGGTCAAGAAATTTCTGTAACTCCACTTCAGTTGATAATGGCTCTATCGGCTATAGCCAATAGAGGGACTTTAATGAAACCGATGATAGTGAAGGAAATAATAGATTCTACGCAAAATAAAATTAAAATATTTAAACCGAGGCCGGTAAGACAGGTAGTGTCGGTTGATACTGCTTTAACTATGACCAAGATATTAGAACAAGTAGTGAATGACGGAACTGGTACAAGGGCTAAGCTTGCAGGATACCAGGTAGCAGGAAAAACCGGGACAGCTCAAAAATTTGATTTTTCTATCGGGAAATATTCTGAAGATAAATATAGTTCATTTTTTATAGGATATGTGCCTGCTGAGAATCCTAAAATATCTATTTTAGTTTTATTAGATGAACCTAAGGGGAGTTATTACGGTGGAACAGTAGCTGCTCCGGTTTTCCAGGAGATTGCTTCCAAGATTCTTCCTTACTTATCGGTACCAACCAATGAAAGATAGTATCGAGTATCGAGTATATAGTAGATACAGTAATGAGTGATGAGGAAT
>NCRO01000448.1 GCA_002849045.2 Candidatus Sediminicultor secundus | reverse complement strand
AAGTAAATAGAAAGGCCTTTAGAGCCGCTTACGCTCCATCCATTATAACCCGAATTTATTACCGTAAAATTCAATAAAGTCTGTTGAACAATCAAGGCAATAGTTTTAACTTCAAAGCTATTAGAATAATAAGAAACCTTACTGCAAAAATCATATAAATCAATAAAATCATAATCACCATAATACTGACTAGAATAAGCAGCATTTATATAAATATTCTTAGGGGTTAGAGTATCGCTCATTATAGCCAGAGCTAAATTAGATAATTGCGTTGCTAAAGTGTCCATATGGCTTAAATCAATGGCTGATTGAGTGACATCATAAGAAGGATAAGAATAAATGTATTTATCAACGATGTCTGTCGCTAATTGTTCGGGGGAAGTAGTGGGATTAACAACAAGTTGACCTAAGATAGTATCATAGGGCCAGCCATCATTTGGTTCATTTTCTTCGGAGGTAACCAGAATATTAGCATAATCTTTTATCTGATAAGCTACTTCAGTCATAGCCATAAGGCAGGCATCCATCCCTACAATATCAACATTCTTCCCCATTTGAATGCTAATAGCAGAGAGAGCATACTCTAACTCAGACATAGTGATTTTATCTCCTCCGCTGGTATCATCCCAGGCAATATCTTTAGAAAGTGTTGTAGACCTGAATCCTCCTCCATGATTCCAGATTACCAATAGATACTTTTTAGCCGGATAATTAGCTACCGCCCAATTGGCAAAATCGACCAGGGTCTGAGGGTCTCCCATATTTAATTCACCCAGGTCACTAATTAATTGTGAATTTATCTGAACGGAGTCAAAATCCTGATTGATATAATACCTCCTGGTGGTAGTCCAATTACTATTAGAAATATCATCAAGATACCCTTCATTATTTGCAGCTAATACACTATAAGGAATTCGGTCGACTTGCACTACAATATTTACATCTGTTGTGGAACCGACTATCTCCATTTCGTTTATATCATCAATACCCGCACTTTCCAGGTTATTATCAGCATCAAGATAAACCATTACCGTCCATTCGGCAGTATTATCCCTTGGGGGAAATAAAAAACAACCAGTCAAGCTGATTGATAAGATTGATAGAACAAAAATTATTGCATATTTATATTTCATAAATTGATACTCCTCTTATTTAGTCGTTAGTCGTTAGTGAATAGTCGTTAGCAAAGAAAACACAAAGAATAAATACATAAAATACAAAATAATTCAGTTAGCCAGTTGACCAGTTAAATTAGTCGTTAGTGAATAGTCGTTAGCAAGACAGGTGAGACACCTGTTCTACGTATTTATTTAGCTTACTGAAAATAAAAATGTTCACTTACAATGACATTTAGAATTTATTTTTTGTAATTATTAGTAATATATCACATAATAAATCAGAAGTCGAAAATATTTTTTTAAAAAAAATGAAAATATTTTTAAAAAAAAGAAGGATTTTTTAAGTGCAACATCGAAGTAATAAATAATTATAAATAAATAATGAAAGAAAGGGGGAAATTTTTAAATTTCTCACAAAAGGAGGTAAATTTTCATGAAAAAAAATGTCTTAATAAAAAGTATTCTAGTAGTAGTAATAATTGCTTTATTGACGATTGGATTTACGGGATGTGCACCGACACCGACTTATCCGACTTATCCGACTTATCCGACTTATCCGACTACAGGAACAGTATATATAACAG
>NCRO01000447.1 GCA_002849045.2 Candidatus Sediminicultor secundus | reverse complement strand
GATAGATTTGCTCCATTGGGCAGCGGTACTTATAGGTATTCCCCGGATTATTGGCACTGTCAATAATCCTACTCGGGAAGTTATAAATGAGGGTTCTTCTTATATATTTAACAAGATAAAAGCACCGACAATTTCTTTTAACATGGTTTTTGAAGAGAAAAGAAATCAGGTAATACCTAAAGGGCTCTATACAGGGGTAGATTTTAATGGTTTTTTCGAAGCCTACAAGCAGGCAGCAAGAGCAAGTTCTCAACTCCACGTAATTTATATAGATGAACCTCTTGAGTTTGCTGTCCAGGTTATTGATAAAAGCTATGATGAGATTTGGACTGCCGGGAAGGGTTCTTATAAATTGCAGAGCCCTGGAGTAATGGCTAAAGGCGGAGAGATTATTATCTATGCCCCTCATATAAATTGTTTTCATTCTAGATGGAAGATGAATCTTGCCTTAAAGCAAATAGGTTATCATTGTAAAGATTATGTGAAGAGATATTTAAAATTAAATCCTGAGTTTAGTAAAAATATAGCTGCTCACGTGATAAATGTTAGAGGAGCGGGAAGCTTTGATGTTAATTCCGGAAAAGAAGCATTTGACTTTAAAATCACTTTAGCTACTGGAATTTCTAAAGTTATTTG
>NCRO01000446.1 GCA_002849045.2 Candidatus Sediminicultor secundus | reverse complement strand
GTGTAGGGGTTTGATCTATCCAGCCCTTAAAAAATACAATAAGGAGGATATAAGATGTCTAATCAAAATTTATCTGAATTTGATATCCAGGAAGCCATAAAGGATATAGCGAATTTGATGGGGGTTGCTGCTCGTACAGCACCAAAATCTGCAGGTAAAGACTTTGTAGTGGTTAAAGCAATTTACGGAGAAGATGTAGCTAGATTAGCTAAAGAGATGGTCCATTATGGCGAAGAAATGGGTAAGAAAAATTTTGACCGTGATGGTGATAATGTAAAAAATTCTCTGGCTGTTTTATTGATAGGCTTGAAAGATGCTCAATCTCTCGGGGTGAATTGTGGTGCCTGTGGATATGACCAGTGTTCTGACCGAGCTTCCCATAAGGGTAGTGAATTTGATGGGCCTCAATGTGCTTTTAGAGTTTTAGATATGGGAATTGCAATTGGGTCAGCGGTTAAAACTGCCGGAATAATGAATGTAGATAATCGAATAATGTATCGTGCGGGAGCAGTAGCTAAAAAAATAGGTTTAATAGATGCAGATTTTGTAATGGGTATCCCACTATCAGTAACTGGTAAGAGCATTTTCTTTGACCGATAAAACT
>NCRO01000445.1 GCA_002849045.2 Candidatus Sediminicultor secundus | reverse complement strand
CTATCTCTTCGTCGTCAGCGTCAGATGTTTATAAGATATAGTATAATGCATTAACATATTGCCGGCATTTTTTTCTAATTATAGTTTCAGAAAATAGATAACAGGGAGTCTTATATTTTTGGGCTAATTTTATAATTTCACAACGGTCAAACTCTAAATTTCCAGAACTATTTAGGGAAAAACCCTCTCGGTTAATTTGAGGTGTTGTGTTATTTTGATTATTCATTGATTTCTCCTTAAAATAGTCGCTAATCGTTAGTATTTAGTTTTAAGCTGCAATGGCAATTTGCCAGTTATATTCAATTTGCCAATATGTCATTCCTACGCCTTATGTCATTTACGTGAAACCTGTCCTCGACCTGATCGGGGAACGGGAATCTATCACTGTAAAGGCGTATTGTACACGTCCTTGTTTATAGTTCCGCATCACGTGCATAAAGATATAATATTTTTCTAAAAATATAAATAAAAAAGGCAATTGATAACCGCTATGCTCGTCAATTGCCTGAAAATAATCTAACAATTAAATTTATCCCCATTTCTCTCATCGGATGAGATAGCGCTCCACCAGAAATCAGAGTAAAATTTCTGATGACAGTTTTACGGCTTTTAACCATAAACCCAGCGCAAAGATTAGAGCTATTATCTTTTTGCTTCGGCGAGAATACCTTTCCTGGCAAATCAAAGATGCTCATCTCATCACCAGTACTGATTATTGCTCGCGCCTCTACCCCACTTAAGAAAAAAGTGAGGTAACAAATATTAAATTTCTAATAAAATAACATATATATCGAGAAAAGTCAAAAAAATTTTTAAATTTGCTATTTAAAAATTAAAATAAATTAAACTTTGATTCTTAACACTTTGATTCTTTTAAAAGGCACATTTTGAGTAGCATCTTCTTTACTTTGAAAAGATAATCGCTTATTATATTTTTATATTGTGTAAAATATAAAATAAAAAATGTAGAGGTAGCTTATAATTATTAAAATTAGATTGTTAAGTTTAGAAAAGAACGGAGAAGATAAATCTAATATGGGAATTTTAATGATGATTATTGCCACAATTTGTTTTTCTTTAATGGCGGCAATGGTGAAATTTTTACGTCATCTTCCTGTAATGGAAATAATCTTTTTCCGAAATATACCTATTATGCTAATAATTCCTTTAATATTGAAGAATAAAAAAATTTCTTTTTGGGGGAATAATAAGCCTCTTTTATTATTACGTAGTTTACTTTCCAGTTTTGCTGCAATAGCTTTTTTTTATACCATTACAGTTATGATCTTAACTGATGCAGTTACCATTAAGCAATTGAGCCCATTTTTTATAATACTCCTAGCAAGTATATTTTTAGGTGAAACAATAGATTTTAGAAAAATTACTTTTTTTATTTTAGCATTTTTAGGAGCTTTATTAGTAGTTAAACCAGGGTTTCGTTTAGACATATATCCAGCAGTTATCGCTTTATTGGGAGCAATCTCAACAGCTGGGTCACACGTAGCTCTACGTAGTTTGCGATTGACTGACCATCCCTTAGTAATAGTTAATTATTTTGGATATAGCATTGGTTTAATATCTTTTGGAATATTACTCTGGCAAGGTAATTTTATTATTCCTGATGCATTAAGCTTATTTGTTCTGCTTTTACTGGGATTAGTGGGTTTAGGTGGACAGTTTGCTCTTACCAAGGCGTATCAGATGGCACCTACAAAGTTAGTGTCTCTTTATTTGTATTTACAAATTATTTTTGGTGCTTTACTGGGAGTATTATTTTTCAAGGAAATTCCTGATTTACTTAGTATATTTGGCGCATCTTTAATAATTATTAGCGGATATTTAAATTATAAATTAAAAATTGAGTAATATTCTTGAAATTAAATTTTATAAGGGATAAGGGGAAGTTTTCGAAAATAGAGAAGAAGAGAGCATATGGTTTAGCCCATTTACTATCTCGATTTCCGTTAAGCTTTTCAAATTTTTATTCCTATTTTAAAGATTAAGAAAATTCCCAGGAAATATACTAAAAAAATTAACCAGGCAGCTATCCCCAAACTGAATACCGATTTTTTCGGTTTATATACTATGCTGGCAATGGCAATACTGGTGAGTATTATAGCTATTAGAGCGCTAATAATATGCTGGGGTGAGACTACGCTTAAAATTGGTGGACCATCATAAAATATGTCTGAAAAGAAAGGTATGGTCATATTAAGAATATTCGCTCCCAGGACAATTCCTACCGCAAGGTCATAAGCCTTTATTCTAATAGCCGCAAGGGCGGTAACTAATTCTGGCAGAGATGTAACGATGGCCAATATTATAGTGCCCATAAAAGTTGTCCCCCAACCGGTAAGGTCAGCTAAACTATTAGCTACTTGTACTAACTTCATGGCAGTAAAGATTATTATTATAGCTGCTATTAAAAATTTGACGTTGGTTAAGGGCAAAGAATAGGTAGTGTAATTTTCTTCAGGGACTCCCAGGACATCGTCAAGTTTAGTTTTTTTACTGTATTTGAATATTACTACAATACCTAAAAAATACAGAATTATTAAAGTTAGAGAATCTATACCAACACCTACGAAGAGAAGTGATGATTTTATTAACATACTCAAGGCAGCAATTGCACATAGAAATATTCCCAAAATAGCAGTTAGAATTTGACCAGTAGTAACTTCCTTAAGAAGTGGGCCAGGACCATGAGCGAAGTCTGCTATAGCAATAATTAATAGATTAAACATAATACTGCCAAAGATATTTCCGATAGCTAAGTTGGGAGCATTAATCCAGGCGGCACTGGAGCTTGAAGTGATTTCAGGAAGAGAGGTGGCCAAAGGAATGAGTACTGCACCAATCCACATCCTTCCCAATCCGGTCTTTTCAGCAATTATATCTCCATAGCGAGTTAGTTTAGTTCCCGTAAAAATAATTATTAGGGCGCATATTAAAAATAAGAGCCATAAATTAAGCAAATTTACTGCATTCCTCCCGAGGTTGAAGTGTTATATTTCTTATATTTTAAAAAATTATAACATTTCTTTAAAGGGTAATCAATTTACATTCGTATATCGTATATCGTAT
>NCRO01000444.1 GCA_002849045.2 Candidatus Sediminicultor secundus | reverse complement strand
TAGAAAAAAATGCCGGCAATATGTTAATGCATTTTCTGAAAGAAATGTTACTTTCGAAATGCTATATGCCGGGAAGGCTTTCTTGGTTAAAGCTATGTGCAATATTTTAAAGGAAGAGGGTTTCAGCCTGGATGTTTCTTCTGGTGGAGAATTGTATACTGCCCTTTCAGCAAGATTCCATCCGGATAAAATATTTTTCCATGGGAATAACAAATCTAGAGAGGAAATAGAATTCGCTCTTAAAGAAAAAGTTGGCACCATGATGGTAGATAGTGAATATGAGCTTGACTTGATTGACCAAATTGCAAAAAGTTTAAATACAAAAGTTGGAGTAATTCTCCGGGTAACTCCGGGAATAGATACCCATACCCATAGATATATTCAAACTGGCCAGGTAGATTCAAAATTTGGAATCAGTATTGACCGGGTACCCAACTTTATGAAAAAAGTTTTATCCAAAGAACACATTAGCTATAATGGTTTGCATTTTCATCTTGGCTCACAAATTTTTGATCTATCTCCTTATGTTCTCGCTATTAAAGAAATAGTAAAACTGATAAGAAAGATAAAAGACCTTGAGGAGGCTGATACGCTGAATTTAAATTTAGGCGGAGGATTGGGGGTAAAATACTTAGAATCTGACTTGCCTTCTTCTATAGAAAATTTTGTAAATTTAATTGTAGATAATGTAGAAAATGAGGTAAGAAAAAACAATCTAATAATGCCCAAAATTTTAATAGAACCAGGCAGGTCTATTGTAGCTGAAGCGGGTATCACTCTCTATACTATCGGTAACATAAAGGAGATACCGGGAATCAGAAAATACCTTATTGTAGACGGCGGAATGACTGATAACCCTCGACCTATTCTTTATGGAGCAAAATATGAAGGTGTTTTAGTAAATAAAATAGACAGCAACCTGCCCAAGGAAGTGGTTACTATTGCCGGGAAATGCTGTGAATCAGGAGATATTTTGATTAAAGATTTAAAAATCCCTGCAGCTGCTCCTGGTGATCTCCTGGCGGTATTTTCCACCGGTGCCTATCACTATTCTATGTCGAGCAATTACAACCAACTTCCGCGACCACCAGTAGTCCTGGTAAACCAAGGAAAAGATGATGTAATAGTAAAAAAAGAGACTTATGCTGATATTGTAAGAAATGACACTGTGCCAGAATGGTTTAAATAAAAAATAGTATAAAGGTGATATCTATGAGAATAATAGTAAAATTTGGCGGAACCAGCGTTCAGGATCCTGAAAGAATTAAAAAAGCCGCTCAATCAATAATTCAACAAGTAAAAAAAGGATGTGAAATAGTAGCAGTTGTTTCAGCAATGGGGAATACCACCGATACTCTTACTTCTTTACTTAAAAATTCTGTTAAAGATCGTATTGAGGATAGAGATTATGCTGATTTTGTTTCTATGGGAGAACGGATAAGT
>NCRO01000044.1 GCA_002849045.2 Candidatus Sediminicultor secundus | reverse complement strand
TACTAATTCCTTATTTTTATTTATTTTCAAAACAAATTAAAAATCTAATCTCCTGTTTTCTTTCAAGTTATTTTTAATTCTAAATTTTTCCATTTATTTGCGGAATTTATTGCTCCTATAATCACCTGTAAATCCTTATATCCCTCGTAAAATGAACTTCTTACTTTTTTTCCTAAACGTATACCTCTATAAAAATCTTCAAACTCTTCTTTATAGCCCTCGCTTTCTTCTACTGCTTCCTCAAGTTCTATTCCTTTTTCATTTTTCAAGGTAAGCTTATCGTTTTCAATTAAGATACTTCCTTCTGAGCCAGAAATTAAAATACAATCTTGTTCATAACCTTTTGAACTATAAAACGCATTAAGTACCCCATAAATATTTTTATCCGTGCGGAATTGAAAACTCATAGAATCCATTTCACCAATATTAGGATTCACGCTCTTAGTAAAAGCAATCCCATAATTAATTTCACCGAACATATCTCTCAAAGCTGCTATATAATGAATTCCTGCATCGGTAACAAATCCTCCTTTATACTGGTGATTTATACGCCATTTAGTTCGAGCATATTTATTATTCTTCAAAGTATTTAGAGTAAACCCATTCCAAAATACCGCATAAGGCTCTCCGATTTTACCTTGATCTAAATAATTTTTAACCCGGTGAAAGATGGAGCGATAACGGTAATTTTCAGCTACCATCATGACCAGGGAATATTTATCTTCAAAATCTAACATCATTTTAGCTTCTGACAAATTAGCCGCTAAAGGCTTTTCCACTATTACATGTTTGCCGGCTTCTAAGGCATCCTTAGTAACTTGATAATTAAGCTGAATAGGAAGAACTATATCTACAGCTTCTACATCAGCTCTTTGTAGAAGATGGTGATAATCGAGAACATAGGGCACCCCACCCAATATTTTAGAAAAATCTTGGGCTTTTTTTTCAGTATGATTACAAATAGATGTAATTTCGAATTTATCTTTTAGTTTTTGTAATACAGGCCAATGTAAACTTTGAGCGGCAATTCCGCAACCAATAATTCCTAACTTTACTTTTTTCATTATAGTTTCTCTCCTTGTATTAGTGATTTTAATACAATTTTTGCTTGCTTTTTTAACCAAAGCCCTGTATTTTTATACGAAATCAATTCTGCCCTCCTAATTATCAATCGTTCTCTTCATTTTCTATAAGTAGTTTGACCAATATTTTCTTTTTATTTAATTCTGGCCTATCTATAATTATTTCCAAAAGTTTTTTTAGAATTTTCCCCAATTCTTTCCCTTCCTTATACCCTAATTCAATTAGATCTTTGCCGTTTACGGCTAAGTCTTTCAGGGATACAGGTGGTTTTTCCTGTAGAATTTCTCTTATATTATTTTCTGCTCTTCCGATTTCAGCTGATTTAAATTCTTCAGAGCTTCGGCTTTCCTTTGTAAGGGCTTTCTTTAATTCCCAGGCATCTTCTAAATTTTCCATACTTATTCTGGAGGCAAGCTGTATTGTCTTCTTTTTCTGAGAAAAATTAATAGCCTGCCAATCTTCCCGAGTTAGAGCAGTTACTTTTTTAATCACCGCATTTTTAAATCTTATCCGCTGCAATATTTTAACAATAATTTGTTTTTTTTCGTCTAAGTGAGATATACTTTTTATATTATATAATATAGCCGATAACCGCAAATTTAAATCTGCTGGCAGGCTTCCCACTAAACCTAAAATATGTTCGAATAAGTCTTCGCCCTCGCGAAAATTTTCTCTATAAATTCCCACGCACTTTTGCAATTCAGGCATAATAAATCTCAACAGACCCAGTCGATACAATAATTTAAATCCTCTTCGGGGATAATTGCTCAGCAATATTTTAGTTAATTCATCTCTAATCCTCTCCGGGCTGACTTTTTTAATCAAAGAACTATTTTTTTCTATCGCCCGGAGGGTAACTTTATCTATTTTAAAATCAAGCTCACAGGCCAATCTAACTGCCCTTAACATTCTTAGCGGATCCTCTTTTATTCTTTCTATAGGATTTTCTACTCCCCTTATTATCTTTTGTTTGATATCTTCTAACCCGTTAAAATAATCGATTACCCTTTCCCCCTCTCTCCAGGCAAACGCATTAATGGTAAAATCACGGTGTCTTAAATCTTCAAATAAATTTGGAGTGGGGGCTGATTTGTTTTTTTTAAAAGTGCTTATTTCATAATTAATATGATTTACAACTACGGTAAGAGTCCCAAATTTTTTACCCACCGGAATAACTTTATAATCTTTAAAGACCTCGGAAATATCTTCCGGGGTAGCTTTGGTAGTTATATCCCAATCGCAAGCCTCTTCTCCCATTATCAGGTTACGGATACATCCTCCTACCACAAAAGCTTCATAACCCGAATCATTTAATCTCTTTATTATAAATAAAGCTCCCGGGTCTATATCTTTGGATTTAATTTTTAAATTAAATTTCCGGTTTTTCTCTTTTTTAATCATTATGAAACCTTTATTTAGTCGGTCGATCAGTCTGCAGGTTAATTTGCTGATTTATTGATAGACCAATTGACCAATTATAATAGGACGGATAACAACAAAATCTTGCTTCTTAAACATTAGAATAATTATACACTATAACTATGTCCTTTCGAGCAGTCGTAGTTTTTTTATTAGAATAAACGGTTTTATAAATTTTTTCAAATTTATTCATAAATTATAAATTTTACTAAAGCCTTCATGCTTCATATTAGAGGAAGGCTGCCTTTAAAATATTATTTTGAAATTATTATGAGAAGCTGATAAAATTTTTTTAAAAAATACTTGACAAATAATTTTTTATCCTATATAATTGCTAATGACAAATATTGCTAATGGCACAGAGGTTGATAATAAGATGGAAAAAAATTTAATAGACCTGATAATCCAATTAAAGAAAGGCTGCATGGAAGACGAAAAGCAAATTCGGGCTCTATGCAATGTCTCTTTGGCGGAATACAAAGCAGTTATGGAAATTAAGACAACAGAAAGGATAACCTGTAATGTCTTATCTAAAAAGATGGGTCTGTCTCCTTCCAGAGGAAGCAGAATAGTAGACGGCTTGGTCAGAAAAGGATACCTGTTAAGAACAACTAACCCGGAAGACAGGAGATCATTCGTTTTATCTCTTTCCTCCAAAGGAGCGAAAATTAAAGATGATATTGAGAGGGAGAGGAATAATTGCGAAAAAAAAATCAGAGAAAAATTATCAACAAAAGAATTTGACTTAATAAAAGAAGGCTTAGAATTAGTTACTAAAATTTTTCATCAAGAATAAAAAAAGGAGGAAAGAATCGATGGGAAATAGCAAATCATTAGAAGTAGAAGTAAACGGAAATAACTTCAAGCAGGAGGTTTTGGAATCTTCCATCCCTGTATTGGTAGATTTTTGGGCTTCCTGGTGTATGCCTTGCCGAATATTAGCACCAGCTATTGAAAAATTAGCAGAAGAAAACCGGGGTAAGCTTAAGGTATGTAAACTAAATACCGATGAGAACCAGAATATTTCAGCTCAATACGGCATCCAGGGGATACCTACTTTAATCGTCTTTAAGGAAGGCAAAGAAGTTGACCGAACAGTAGGAGTAATGTCAAAAGAAAAGTTACAAGAAAAACTTGATCCTATTCTTTAATTTACTTACCAATCCAGCTAAGGAAGTGAAAATACTTTAACCCTTAGCTTTTATCAAGGGGCGTATTGCACTACGCCCCTGCTTAAATAATTTTATTTTTCGTTTCCCTTTTTATTCTTCCTCTTGGTAATTATCATATTTAAATCTAATATATTTTTTCGTATCTCAATCAATTTATTTTTTATGTCGTTTAATTTTTTACTGTCAGCGCCACCATCAGTCCTGTATCCTAATCTCTGAAATGTTGGCAAGAATATTGATTTTACTTTTTCTATATTTTCCTCTATCTCTCTGAGCTCTTTACTTCTTCTGTCTATCTCTAATCTTCCGCCAGGCAAAACGATTTCTCCCTCAATGGATAAAGTCTCTCCTAATTCTGGAATATGGGTCTTAATTTTTAATTCTTCCTCAATTTTTCTGGAAACTTCCCCTGCCGCTTCCCCTTCTCCGTGAACCACAAATACTTTTTTGGGCCTATTTTTAAAACTTTTTATCCATCGTATTATCCCTTCTTTGTCTGCATGTCCCGAAAAACCCTCCAAAGAGTATATTTTAGCATTTACCCGAATTTCTTCCCCAAATATTTTGACCACTTTCTCTCCATCTTTTATCCTTCTACCCAAAGTACCATTGGCTTGATAGCCGACAAATACGATGCTGGATTCTTTTCTCCACAGATTATGTTTCAGATGATGTTTTATTCTTCCGGCAGTACACATCCCACTTGCTGAAATTATTACTTTGCTTTCTTTGGAGAAATTTATCTGCTTAGATTCTTCTGCGGTACGAGTAAACTTTAAATTATAAAAATCCAAAGGGTTATTCCCTATTTTTATAAGTTTTAAGGTATCTTCATCAAAACAGTCCGGATTTCTTAAAAATATCTCTGTCGCCGAGACAGTTAGCGGACTATCCACATAAACCGGTACGCTTAAAAAATCCTGGTCTTCAGTTTTGATATATTTGGTATAATATTTATTTAACTCATAGATTATATCCTGGGCTCTTTCTATGGCAAAAGAAGGAATTACTACATTCCCGCCTCTTTTTACGGTAGTATTTATAATAGAAATTAATTCTTTGTCATCAACTTCTGAAGGGTGATGCTGTTTATTCCCATATGTCGATTCTACAATCAGATAATCTGCTTCATCGATGAGAGAAGGGTCTCTTAAAATTGGTCTATCCCGCCTTCCTAAATCTCCCGAGAATACTAATTTTGTTTTTTTGCTGTCCTCTTTTATCCATAGCTCAATTATGGAGGAACCCAATATATGTCCTGCGTCTCTAAATCTCAAAGTAACTTCTTCGTTTAATTTTATTTTTTGGCTATACAAAACCGGTTTAAAATATTTTAAGCTCTCTCTTGCTTCTTTTGCGGTATAAAGAGGCTCTCTTAACTTTTCTCCTGACCTTCTTCTCTTCCGATTGTCCCATTCATTCTCCATCTCCTGAATATGTCCACTGTCGGGAAGCATAATAGAACATAGATCAACAGTTGCTTTAGTAGCATATATATTACCTTTAAAACCTTTCTTTGTCAGTTTAGGTATTCTACCGCTGTGGTCCATATGAGCATGGGATAGAACCATAAAATCAATCTCTTTGGGATTAAAGTTAAAAGGTTCGTAGTTCATCCTGTTGATTGATTTGCTTCCCTGAAAGAGTCCGCAATCTATTAAAAATTTAGTATTCTTGGTTTCAATTAAAAAGTTAGATCCGGTAACTATTTTGGCAGCACCCAAAAAAGATATTTTCATATTAGTTTCACCTTTCCATAAATTATTCGTCAGCATTAAAACAAGTTTTCAGTTCACGGTTTTTAGTTTTCAGACTTTAATTCATTAGTTGCTAGTTTATTGCCTTCTCTGTCATTGCGAACGAAGTGAGCGCGGCAATCTCAGAATTCAATTGAGGTTGCTTCGGTCGTTTCGCAATAACAAAAATTGGTATTTATCAGCGGGTTCAATGAATCGAACTAATTCAGAGACAGGCGGTCCTGTCCTCATGAAAACGAGGGACGCCTTTCCTACAGTTTTGTGCATATCGTTAAGGGCGTATGCAATACGCCCCTACTTTTTCTCTCTTGTATTTCTTAACCAACTAACCAATTAACTAATCCTAAACAAGATACGAAATTAATCTTGCATTTTGCATTTAATACTAACGACTATTCACTATTCACTAATGACTATTCTAGAATTTCAGCTATCTTTGCTCTCATTTCCTCTTTTTCACAAACCATTTTATGCCGAATAGGCCTTTTCCCAATATCCCTTACCCCTGGCGGAATCGGAACTTGAGCTAAATCGGACATCTTTTCTATTAATTCAAAATCGTCAAATTTTTTGTACCGATTATCTATTGATTCCATCACACTTTTAGTAAACTTAAAAGGACTGGCTGTGGTCACAATAACTGTCTTGGTCTTATCCCCGGTTTCTTTGATATATTTTTTATATACTGCATAAGCTACTGCTGTATGAGGGTCGATCAAATATTTCGACTTCTCGAATATCTCTTTTATGCATTGACGGGATTCTTCCTGGGGGACGAATCCTCCATAAAAATCTTTTAATCTCTTCTTCATTTCGGAATCTATCCGGTAATAACCCTTCTCTTTTAAGGAATTCATTAACCCCTTTACCTTTTTGGCATCCCTTTCGCCTATCGCCCATAGCAATCTTTCCAGATTACTGGATACCAGGATATCCATCGAAGGAGAAATGGTCACTACTAATTTTCTCCGTTTATCGTAGACCCCGGTATTAAAAAAATCTGCCAGTACTTTATTTTCATTAGAAGCACAGATTAATTTGTTAACCGGTAATCCCATCTCTTTTGCATAGTAAGCTGCCAGAATATCTCCGAAGTTACCGGTGGGAACAACTATATTTATCTTTTCACCGTTCTTAATTTCGCCCTCACCTAACATATTTAGATAAGCATAAAAGTAATATACTATTTGGGGAATTAAGCGGCCTATGTTTATAGAATTTGCCGAAGAAAAGATATAGTTTTTTTCTTCTATCTTTTTGTTAAAGGTCGGGGATTCGAATATCTCCTTTACTCCTCTCTGGGCATCATCAAAATTTCCTTTTATGCCTATCGCGTAAGTGTTCGCCCCTTCCTGGGTGAGCATCTGTCTTTCTTGTATCTTGCTGACCCCCTTATAAGGGAAAAATACTATTATTTTGGTCCCTTCTACATTAGCAAAACCTTGAAGGGCAGCTTTCCCGGTATCACCGGAAGTAGCGGTTAAAATAACTATTTCCTGATTAAGATTTAATTTCTGGGCAGCTTTTTTTAAAAGATGCGGGAGCAGGGATAAAGCCATATCTTTAAAAGCCAGGGTCGGACCATGATAAAGTTCTAAAAAATATGCTCCCATCTTTTTGCTGAGGGGAGCAATAATCTCGGTATCAAACTTATTATCATAAGCTTTATTTATACAATCTTTTAGCTCGTCTTGACGGTAATCAGTAAAAAATTTCTTCATTATTAAAAAAGCTAATTCTCTATAATCAGTACTTTTTAATATATATAAATCCTTATTTATCTGGGGAATGGTCTCGGGAACAAACAATCCTCCATCATGGGCAATGCCTTTAATAATTGCCTCTGCGGATAAGACTCTCTTTTTGTCCCCCCGGGTACTTTTATAATAAAGATTTTTTTCTTCCATATTCCTTCCTTAGAATTAGTCTGCCAGTCTATCGGTCGAACTAGTCGTTAGTATCTGATCTTCTGGAACCTGACTTCTTCTTTCCGAGATACGAGATACGTATTTGCTATATACTACTATACTAATTAGGTTTCTTTTTCTCAACCGGGTAACCGGTAAACTTACTAACCGGGTAACTATTCTTACACTACCCGCTCTCCGCTAATAATTTTCCGGCTCCTGACTCCTGAATTCTGACTTCTTTTCCCCCATAATCTTTAATTTTGAGCTATGGTTTTACGCTTTGCACTTTTCGTTTTTAGTTTTTTCTACATACGATATACACTCTTACAGATACCGTCGCAGGTCCTCTCCTGTTACCCGGCCATAAAGTTCTATATAGGGTTTTACCGGATTAGATAACATCTTAGGAAATAGAACTTCTTCTATCTGAAAAAAACCAACCGACTCGGTCATCTCTACAATTATCCTGATTGGTTTCTCTTCTCCTTCTAATATCTCTACGTTTTGAATGGAATTAGCGGAATACTTGTGGATATCTCCTACTTGAGGAGTATGTGACAAGAGAAAAATAATCCGTGCCCGACCCTTTTCCATATCACAACCATCTCCGATCGATACCAACCCCGCTTCTAATGAATAGATAGTCTGTGTGGCCATATGCCCCGAAATGCATTCAATAATTAGAGAACGAATAATGGTTTTCTTTTCAATATCCTTATCGTAAATTTTAGTTAAAGTTTTTTCAATAATCGGCATAGCCAGAACAACCCCTAAAAATTCATGATTATCTCTACCTATAGACATACCAATATCATGTAATAAAGATGATATCAATACTGCTACCTTACTCTCTTCTTCTGTGCCAATCTTTTCTTCTTCAAGGTTAAATTTAATTCCGGCTTTACTCAAAATATCAAACATAATTAAAGCATTTTGGGCGGTTTTTCGCATATGTACTGGTCCATGGTCATTATAGCCTAACCTTTTTATGGAAACTACATTAGCATAATTTTGTAAGGCTTGCGCTTCTTGATCATCAAAAACAAGAGAGGCAGCAAGAGCCGGTTTCCCGCTCAACATTGCCAATATTTCATTTTCTATCTCTATTTCTTTGGGTGACTTTCTCATGTTCACTCCTCCTATTAACATATAATGTAATCCGTGTAATCATATTAAAACGTATCTTAACTATGTTCTAACTATTGCCAGAACGAGAGCGCTTAAAGAAACGATTATTAAAGGCAGGATTAGTATTTTATATATTTTACCCTTATCTGCCTTAAAATAATCACTAGTTACTACCAGGCACAGATGCATGGGCGAAAGCATATGCCCCATATAACCGCCAACAAAGGCAAACATAGCATAATTAAGATTAACCTCTCCCTGGGTAACAATAAAGGGAAGAAGGACCGGGAAGCCTATTCCGACAATAGCAGAAGTAATCCCGGTAAGCATCCCAATTAAAAGGGGAATGAAAAACAGAATAACCAGAGGATGAACGCCTAATTCAGTAAAAAACCCGGGGATAACCATAATTGCTCCGGTGGCTTGCAACATTCTTTTAAAGATCATTATGCCGGCTATTAAAATTACTGTATTTAGAGGTATATCTTTTTTAATAATCTCTATTATAATTTCTGTTTTCATTTTAGCCCTGTTTAACAAAATCAAAGATACTATAACTGCAATCAAGGAAATTAATAAATCTATCTTTATAATTATAACCAGGAATATAACTAAAAGGATGGGCCAGGTACTCAAGAACAGTTTTTTTACATTAAAGCCAAAATCTCCTCTCTTGTCTTTTTCTTCATCTTTTTTAAGATGTCTTTGCTCCCAAATTAAGCCCAGCATCAGGGCGATGAGAGTTATGGGAAGCTGTACTATTATTATTTTCCGAACTTCTACCCCCAATAAGGCGGAAAGCAATATGATACTAGGATAGAGAGGCCAAACAAATTCCCAAATATGGCGAAACCAGTAATTTACAAAAGTTTTTTCTTCTGCCTTCAACCTCTTTCTATCGCCTATCTCGTTTACCATGGGAGCAGAAAACATGGCTCCAGCAGGCATAGGCAGTAAACCCAAAAAGGAAGGGATAAAGGCCAGTATCAATCTATAGTCCTTTACTAATTTTTGAAGAGAATCAACTATATCCTTTAAGCTTTCTATTCTTCTTAAAATACTGCTTAACAAAAAAACCAGTACAATTATTCCGATTAATCTAATGGTTACAATATCTATTACGGCCTGTAAGAAATTAATTCCTATTACTTTGGGGGTCAATCCGAACAATAGTCCTAACAACAAGGAGGCCAGCAGTATAATATACCCTAAATCCCATTTCTTTCTTATTAAGAAAACAATTACTGCAGTTACTACTAATAATTTTATAATTTCTGTCACTTTAATTTCACCAATTTATTCTTTCTGTGATTTATTTTTTTGTTTCTTTCTGTATTTCTTTCTGCGTTTCTTTCTTCATTTTCTTTTTTTCCTCTTTAAATTTAATCCCCTGTACATTAACATCGACTTTGGGAACTTTTAAGCCGGTCATGAAACAGATAGCGTCTTTTACTCTACGCTGTACCTCTTCAGCTACTTTAAAAATTCCTACTTCGTAAGCGGTAACAATAGGAATAGTAATTGCCGCTTCTCCCGGCTTCATCCGCACTTCCACGCCTTTAGCCAGCTCCTTCCGGGACAATATATTGGGCGATTTACCCCTATACCCGCTGGTGATACCGACCACTCCTCTAATTCTTATAGTTTCTAAAGCAGCAATTACGGCTACTACCTCTTTAGAAACCGTTATACTCCCTAATTCTTGTTCTTGGGGATTACTTTTAACAACCTGTTTATCTGACATTCTTATTCACCACACTTTTTAAAAAATTTAATTAAACTATTTTTTGTCTTCATAAAATATTTTATCTATGTGTACCTTGATTTCTTTTGTTTCAATCCCGCTTGTTTGTAAAATATATTCCTTTACCTTTCGTTGAATTTTCTCTGAAAGTTCCGGAATATTTACATCCTGCTTAACAAAAAGATGAAGATCTATATTTATTCCCCCGGGCTTTAGAATATTAACCTCTGGCCTCGTTTCCGTAATCTCTTCCATCCCTTTAACCACTTTTAAGACCAAACGCTTTATAGACCCGATAGAAATTTTAATTTCCCCAAATGAAGTCTTTTGAACTACTGATAAATTTCCCTTATTAATTTGAGCTTTTTGCCAGATTAAATAAATAGCCAAAAAAATTAATAAAACCCCCACCAAACCCAAGGTAATTTGGTTAAAGAAATTAGAGTAGATCAAATAATTTGTTTTAAAGAAAAGGTTTTCTAAGGAAAATAACCTTAAAGAAAGGGCCAAAAAAATCCCGGAGATAAAAACTGTAACCAATAAAAACAAAACAAAAATTAAATTATTAAAACTCTCTTTGCTCATTTTAAACCATCCTTTCTATTTTTCCTACCTATTATAACTCTAGCGTGGAGCGTACAGCGTTTAGCGTATAGTTTTTGATTAATAAAATTTGTCCTAATTAAGCTAAAAATTTATTCTCTATTTAATATTCTAAATCTTGGTTTCTGAATTCTAACTTTTATTTTCTTTGCTATATACTATATACCCGATACTCGATACCATTTATATACTAACGACTTTCATTATCTTTCTTTTAATAGCAGGCCAGCAATTCTTCGCAAATCTTCTTTACTATAAAATTCTATACTTATATTCCCTTTCTTGCCGTCATATAATATGCTTATTTTAGTCCCTAAAATGTCTCTTAATTTTCCCTCTACCTCGGGGAAGCGCTCAATGGTAATATTCTTAACTTTAAATTGTTTTTTTTGCACCTTTTCAATGTTTTTAATCAGACGCTCGGTATCTCTTACCGATAAATCGTTAGCTATTATTCTGTCACACACTGCTTTTTGCACTTCTTCATCTTCTATGCTTAATAATAATTTGGCGTGGCCAAAGGATATTTTCCCTTCAGAAATATTTTTTTGTATATCCGGATTCAATTTTAATAACCTGATGGTATTGGTGACCAAAGCCCTACTCTTTCCAGTTGCTTCTGCTAATTCTTGTTGGGTAAGTTTAAACTCATCTATCAATCTTTTGAAGGCATTGGCCTGCTCAACAGGATTAAGATCTTCTCTTTGAATATTTTCTACCAAGGCAATCTCTAAACTTTTTTCATTGTTAATGCTTTTAATAATTGCCGGTATCTTCTTTAGGCCGATCTCTTTGGCTGCCTTTAACCTCCGCTCTCCGGCGACTGTCTCATATCCATTAGCTATTTTCCTTACTACAATTGGTTGGATTATTCCGTGTTTCTTAATTGAGCCTTTCAGTTCTTCCATTTTTTCTCTATCGAAATTTTTACGGGGCTGAAAAAGGCTGGGGGTTAAGCTTTCTATGTCTATCTCAATCACAAATCCTTCTACTTTGTGTTCAGTCTTGGGGATAAGGGCTTCCAGCCCTTTTCCCAATCCTCTTTT
>NCRO01000443.1 GCA_002849045.2 Candidatus Sediminicultor secundus | reverse complement strand
TATAGTTTTGTTTTTTGTTTTGTTCAAGGAGTAGCGTGCATACGAGATTCTCTGCCGGTCTCGTGGGCTCGGATATGTGTATAAGAGACGGTCCTTGGATAGAGAACATCCCTTTGAGATCATGTGTGACCAGTTAGGGATAAAACATATCTATACCAGGCCCTACAGACCTTAAGACCAATGGTAAGGTCGAGGCCTTCTGGAAGATCATCAAAAATGAGTTCTTCTATCCCAATTCATTTGACTCTGTAAAAGATCTTATCCATAATCTAGGAAACTTCTTATTCGAATATAACCACTTAAGAAGACACGGGGGACTTGCATATATCACCCCCTATGAAAAGCTAGAAAAAGTTACCGAATTATTGAGCTAGTATAACGGTTCTATTGACAATGTAAAAGCAGCGCGTAAACCAGAATCGATTCTGTAATTAGATCTAAATCAGGGTATCCGGTTGATGATATAGAAGAGGAACAGGGGACGGTTATTTTCCATTAAAGTTGACATCTATTTGACCAATGTCAACTTTAATGATAGAATGTTGACATGTATAAGAAGAATTCTAAAGTAAATATTGGTAAATATATAAAACAGATCGAGGGATATAAGGCTTTTATTCCTGAAAAATTTCCTCCTAAGAATTTGTCTTTTCAGGGAGAAAGATTAATCCAACTTTTGTCTACATCCAGCCTATCATTAGGAAAATTAGATGGATTAACCAAGCTTGTACCGGATATAGATTTTTTTATTTTTATGTATATTAAGAAAGAAGCCACTCTTTCTAGTCAAATAGAAGGAACTAAAGCTCTGCTTACTGATGCCTTACATGCCGAGATTGAAAGAGCACCTGAGTTACCCCCAGACGTTGATGATATTTTGCATTATATTGAAGCCATGAATATAGGTCTTAATGAATTAAAAAATATTCCTTTATCTTTAAGGTTAATAAAAAAAATTCATCAAGTATTATTAACAGAAGCGAGAAGTACATTTTTCCCTTACCCTGGAGAGTTTAGAAAAACCCAAAATTGGATAATGGGCACCAATCCTAATAATGCCCGTTTTGTTCCTCCACCACCAGATTATGTAACATTAGCCCTGCCTCTTATACACACCTCCGAGACCACGAGCCAGGCAGAAAACTAGTAGGCCGTCTACGGCTCGACAGACCACAGACGACAGCTCCAACTAACAGAATGAACGCACACTGAAAAGCAGAACGAACAGGCAGA
>NCRO01000442.1 GCA_002849045.2 Candidatus Sediminicultor secundus | reverse complement strand
GGGGGGGGGGGGGGGGGGGGGGGGGGGGGGGGGGGGGGGGGGGGGGGGGGGGGGGGGGGGGGGGGGGGGGGGGGGGGGGGGGGGGGGGGGGGGGGGGGGGGGGGGGGGGGGGGGGGGGGGGGGGGGGGGGGGGGGGGGGGGGGGGGATTACTGCTAAAAAAATTAACAGACAAGAAATAGATGAATTAGAGAACGTTGTTACAAAAATGAGTCTTCGTGTTAGCAGAGAAAATCTATCATCTTATTGTAAAGTAGATGATGAATTTCATAATCTTATATTGAATATCTGTGGGAACAAATGGATAATTCAAATACGTGATAATTTAGGTAGTTTCATTTATAGATTTCGAATTAAATCACTCAGTATCCCTGGAAGGCTTAAGTATTCTTTAGAGGAACATCAGGCAATAATGGAATCTTTAAAGAAACACGATTCAGCAAAGGCAGATAGGTTAAGCCAGATACACATGGAAAATACAGTAATTAATATATTAAAAAATGTGGTAAAAGAAAAAGATAGAGCTAAGAATGAATAAAATTAAATCGATTAAGATTAAAGACAAAGTAAAAGAATTGTTTCTTAAAGCTAATTATTATACAAATCAAGACCTTATGAAATCATTCAACAGGCCCAAAGAAAAGAAACTTCTCCTATAGGGAAACATGTTTTACAAATGATTATAGAAAATAATAAGATTGCCTCAAGAGAAGAGATGCCTATCTGTCAGGATACCGGACTGGCAGTAGTGTTTGTAGATGTAGGTCAGGAAGTCCATTTAGTTGGCGGTGGCTTTGCTAAGGCAATAAACCAGGGAGTTAAAGAAGCTTACAAAGAAGGATATCTTAGAAAATCAGTAGTAGATGACCCGGTCTTTAAAAGAAAGAATACCAAAACTAACACCCCGGCGATTATCTATACCGATATTGTACCAGGAGACAAGATTAAATTTATGGTAATGGCTAAAGGATTTGGTGGTGAGAATATGAGCGCCATAGCCATGTTAAAAACAGCTGATGGAGAGAAAGGAATTGTAGATTTTGTGGTAGAAACGGTAAAAAAGGCCGGTCCTAACCCTTGTCCTCCAACTATAATCGGTATAGGCATCGGAGGTACTATCGATAAAGCTATGGTAATAGCTAAAAAAGCAATTATTCGCAAAATTGGTCAATTTAATAAAAACCCAAAGTATGCTGACCTGGAAAAAGAAATTTTAACTAAGATAAATAATTTAGGCATTGGTCCAGCGGGCTTAGGAGGTAATATTACAAGTTTGGCGGTGCACATAGATTACCTGCCTACCCATATAGCTGGTATGCCGGTAGCAGTAAATGTGTGCTGTCATGCCGCTCGGCATGCAGAGGGAATATTATAAAAAACAAATATTTTAAACCAGGAAGTAAATCCATGAAAGAAGAGATAAAAATAACTACTCCTTTAGATGAAGAAAGAGTTATCCAATTAAAAGCCGGAGATTTTGTAAATATAACTGGCTATATTTATGCTGCCAGAGATGCTGCCCATAAAAGAATTTTTGAATTAATTAAAAAAGGTCAAAAACTACCTATAGAGCTTAAGGGACAAATTATTTTCTATGCTGGCCCTACTCCGGCTAAATCCGGATATCCATGCGGTTCGGTAGGCCCTACTACTTCTTATCGTATGGACCTTTATACTCCTCCTATGTTAGATAGAGGACTTAAAGGGATGATCGACAAAGGATACCGTTCTGGAGAAGTAATTGAGAGTATGAAGAAAAACAAAGCGGTCTATTTCGGGGCTGTAGGAGGGGCAGCAGCTTTAATTGCTCGAAGGTTTAAAAAGTCTGAAGTAATAGCTTATGAAGATTTAGGAGCAGAGGCAATTTACCAATTTTATGTTGAAGATTTTCCAGCAATCGTAGTAATAGATTCAGCTGGGAATAATTTATATGGAATAGAGCCACCAAAATATAAAAAACAATAAATCTTATAAAAATAAGGAATTTATCAATCTCAGCTTTTAGCTATTTTAAAAAAGCGGAGGACTAATTTCTTATTTAAAGGAATATAAGAAATATTCTTACTTTACTGATGAAATATAAAATTAGTTAGAAAACAAAAAATTTTTATCCTTGGGTAATACCGGCTTTTTCCATTCTTTTCATTGCTTCTTCTAATCTTTTTTCATCAACAGTTAGAGCAATTCGTGCATATCCTTCACCATATTTTCCGTAGCCGATTCCCGGGGTTACAATTATTCCCGTTTTTTCTAATAAGAGATCAGAAAACTCCATAGAATCCATTTTGTTTAAAGTGGGAATCCAGATGTAAAAAGTAGCTTTAGTTGGTTTTAAGTTCCACCCTAATTTATTTAGTCCATTTATCACTACATTTCGTCTACCGGTATAAATTTTATTCATCTTCTCTATATTATCCTGAGGACCGGTTAGGGCTTCTATTCCAGCTTCTTGGATAGCTTTAAAAACTCCAGAATCAATATTGGTCTTTATAATAGAGAGAGCTGAAATTGCTTCTTTGTTTCCTACTACAAAACCAAGTCTCCAGCCGGTCATATTATAAGTTTTAGATAGAGAATGAAATTCTATGCCCACATCTTTAGCCCCTTCTACTTCCAGAAAACTGCTCGCTTTATAATCATCAAAGGTCATTTCGGAATAAGCAAAATCATGGCAGACTAATATATCATATTTTTTTGCAAATTTTACTACCTCTTCAAAAAAATCCTTGTTGGCCACTGCAGCAGTAGGGTTGTTAGGGTAGTTTATAAACATTAATTTAGCTCTTTGGGCGATTTCTTCATCTATCTCTTCTAAATCAGGCAGAAAATCATTTTCTTCTAATAAAGGCATGATATAGGGGAAGCCATTGGCAAATAAAGTAGCTGTTTTATAAACAGGATAACCGGGCTCAGGTATAAGGCTAAAATCTCCCGGGTCAATAAAAGCCAGAAAGATATGAGCTATTCCCTCTTTGGAACCGATGAGAGCCATAACTTCATTGTCCGGGTCTAAATCAACTCCAAATCTATTTTTATACCATAAGGTAACTGCCTGCCTGAATTCAGCTGTTCCCGCATAGGGTGGGTAATCATGGGTTTTAGGGTCTTTAACACTTTCTCTTAATTTTTCAATTATATTATTAGGTGTAGGTTGGTCAGGATCACCTATGCCTAAGTTAATAATATCGACTCCTCTTTTTATGGCCTCTTCTTTTTTCTTATCAATTTCTGCAAATAAATAAGGGGGGATAGTTTGAATCCTTTGTGCTATCTTCATCAATAAAATTCCTTTCTATTAAAATTTTAAAAAAATTGTACTATAATATTATCTTATTTTTTAAATCCCGTTTTCTTTACCAATTATTTTCTAATAAATAAATTGAATGGATTGAAAGAATGGTAAACAGGCGGGACGCCTGTCCTACGGACAGACAAAAGGTCTACCCCCCACTATTTTCACTATTCGCTAACTATTAAATTAACCGATATCCAGATAACTAAATTTAACTGGTAAACTGGTTAACCGGCAAACTGGCAAACTAAAATTAATTGGTTAATTGGTAAATTTATCAATTGTCCGATTAAATCGTCATTTCTCCTCTGAATACTAATTCTGCCGGTCCGGTCATGTAAATGTTTCCATCATTTGCCCATTGAATATCTAGATTCCCTCCCTGTAAATGAATTGTAGCTTTCCGATCAGTCTTGTTATTTAAAACTGCAGCTACTAAAGCTGCACATGCTCCAGTGCCGCAAGCTAAAGTTTCTCCAACTCCTCTTTCCCATACTCTAAAATTTATTTCTTTTCTGTTTAAAATATGAATAAACTCTACATTGGTTTTCTCGGGGAAGAAGGAGTGATTTTCAATTTTTGGGCCAATTTCATCTACTGGTATAGATTGTACATCATCAACAAAAATTATACAATGAGGATTTCCCATAGAAACACAGGTGATTTTAAAAATCTGCTCAGGATTTATCTTCAATGTTTCATTCACAGCTTTGGGGGTATCTTCACCGTTTATAGGTATTTCTCTTCGTCTTATTTTTGGGGTGCCCATGTTTACTTTAATTCTTAAAACTTTTTTATTTTTTAAATCTTGGAAAATCAGTTCAGGGGTGATTATCCCTGCTAAAGTCTCAACTGCAAATTTGTTTTTAGAAATTAACTTATTTTCATAGGCATATTTAGCAAAACACCTGATGCCGTTCCCGCACATCTGGGCTTCACTCCCATCAAAGTTAAAGATTCTCATTCTTAGATCTGCCTTAGATGAGGGCAAGATAAGTATTAGTCCATCCGCACCAATTCCAAAGTTACGATCACAAAGTTTTTTTGCCAGATAAGAAAAAAACGAAGAATCACCCAATGATTTGTTTAGACAATCTATTAAAATAAAATCATTTCCCAACCCGTGCATTTTTACAAAACTTATTTTCATAATAATATTTTCCTTTTCTAGCGTACAGCGT
>NCRO01000441.1 GCA_002849045.2 Candidatus Sediminicultor secundus | reverse complement strand
GTCGGCAGCGTAAAAGGTGTATAATCTACAGACGTAGTATAGTAGTATATAGTATAAAGTATAATGTATACAATTATCCAAATTAAATCTAAATTCCGAAAATATGAAATAAGTTAAACTTTAGGATAGGGAAATATTAAAAATGGAAAATATTTTAAAGATAGAAGGATATGAACTATTAAACCAAAAGGTTTATCGCCTATTGAAAGAATCGATTATTAAAGGATTTTTAGAACCAGGAACTAAATTATTAGAAAATAAAATTGCTGAAGAAATGCAGGTAAGTAGAACTCCGGTTAGAGAAGCTATGCAAAAATTAGTGGCTGAAGGATTTGTAAAGACGGCTCCAAATCAGACAATGGTTGTGACCGAAGTTTCTCCCGAAGATGTAAAGGAAGTTTTGCAGATTCGCGGAGTATTGGAAGGGTTAGCTGCTCGTATTACTGCTAAAAAAATTAACAGACAAGAAATAGATGAATTAGAGAACGTTGTTACAAAAATGAGTCTTCATGTTAGCAGAGAAAATCTATCATCTTATTGTAAAGTAGATGATGAATTTCATAATCTTATATTAAATATCTGTGGAAATAAATGGATAATTCAAATACGTGATAATTTAGGTAGTTTCATTTATAGATTTCGAATTAAATCACTCAGTATCCCTGGAAGGCTTAAGCATTCTTTAGAGGAACATCAGGCAATAATGGAATCTTTAAAGAAACATAATTCAGAGGAAGCAGATAGATTAAGTAAGATACATATGGAAAATACAGTAATTAATATATTAAAAAATGTGGTAAAAGAAAAAGATAGAGATAAGAATGAATAAAATTAAATCGATTTATATAAGAAATAAAAAAATTGCTTTTGATGGATAATTATCATTCAAATAAGTATTAGTAGAACGATTCAAAGACGAGTCAGATTCTGAAGGAAGGCTCAAAAATAGTATTCCTGAAATTCTCTGTAACAATATATAGCTTTTTGAATTTAAAAATGAATTAAATGATGATAATGTTATCGCAGATGTCTTTGACCCCCGAGTAGTAGAGCGAGAATCAGAGGCAGTATCTAAAGCGGCAATAGAAAGTGGTGTAGCAAGAATCAAAGAGATTATATAATATATAAAAAGTATTAAAATAGCAATCAAATAAAAGGAAGAGAGAAAAAGATGTCACTAATTAACATTAATCTAAAATGGTGCAAAGCCTGTGGTATTTGTGTGGATTTTTGTCCAAAAAAAGTTTTGCGTACAAACGAAAAAGGTTACCCTGAAGCAAAAGATGAGATAAAATGTACTAAATGTAAGTTATGTGAATTAAGGTGTCCTGATTTTGCTATTGAAATAAAGGAGGAAGTTAATGTCTAAAAAAGTATTAATGCAGGGAAATCAGGCTGTTGCAGAAGCAGCACTTGTTGCAGGAGTAAAAGTTTGTGCTGGATATCCTATTACTCCTTCATCTGAGGTTATTGAGATATTGTCTAGAAAATTACCTGCTCATGGAGGTCGATTTATTCAAATGGAAGATGAAATAGCCAGCATTGGGGTATTAATAGGAGCATCGGCCGCAGGTAAAAAAGCTATAACTGCTACCTCTGGACCAGGGTTTAGCTTAATGCAAGAATTCTTAGGTTATGCTGCGATGGTAGAAATACCGATTGTCATCTACAATGCACAAAGGGTAGGTCCAAGTACAGGTGGAGCGACTAAACCTCAGCAAGGAGATATCATGCAAACCAAATGGGGTTCTCACGGAGAAAGCCCGAGAATTGCACTCTGTCCTTCCAGCGTTGAAGAAGCCTATAATTTGATTATTACCGCCTTTAATTTATCGGAAAAATATATGGTTCCAGTCGTCATTTTAGCCGATGAAATTTTAGCCCATATCAGGGAGAGTATTACTATCCCTGAATCAGATTCATTCGAAATTATCAACCGACGCACTGATGCGCCCCCTCAAGAGGAGTATCTCCCGTATAAAGTTGATAATACTGGTATACCAATTCTACCTCCTTTGGGTGGTGGTTATCGGTATAATATTTCCGGGATGATTCACGGGGACAAAGGTGTTCCTAATTTAGCACCAGAGACAATTGATAGCTGTATCAAAAGGATAAATAGTAAACTAGATAAATATTACGACGATATTGTAATGGTAGAAGAAATAAGAAGAGAAAAATCTAAGATTGCTGTCTTGGCTTATGGCTCAACTGCTAGACCGGCTAAAGGTGCAGTAAGAATGGCTATTAAAAAAGGAATCAAAGTTGACTTTATTCGTCCTATTACCATTTGGCCATTTCCGGAAAGAGAAGTTAGAGAAATAGCTCGTAGAGTAGATAAAATATTGGTACCGGAAATGAATTTTGAAGGTCAGGTTGCCGGCTTGGTACGACAAACGATCGAAGGGGAAGCAGAGGTAGTGCAATTAAATAAAATCTCCGGTTTACCTTTTTACATTGAGGAAATATATAATCAAATTATAAAAATAGATAGAGGGGAAAAATGAGCAAGTTAGATAAATATTTAAGATTGGATCAGATGCCTCACTTTGCTTGTTCTGGTTGTGGTCATGGGATTGCATTGGCATCAATGATTAGAGCTATTGATAGATTAGGATTAGGTCAAAATGAGACTATAATGGTATGTGCTATTGGATGTGCCGGAAGATTACCGGTTTATCTTGATTTTCCATCTATTAGGACTCCTCATGGAAGAGCCTTGACTGTTGCAACAGGAATAAAATTAGCTGATCCAAAACTAAAGATAATTGTTTTTATGGGAGATGGTGATGCGGGTGCGATCGGTGGAAACCATCTTATTCACGCTGCGCGCCGTAATATCGATTTGACAGCCATTATTGCAATAAATGAAATTTACGGTATGACCGGTGGTCAATATGCACCGACAACCAAACCGGGTCATTTTGCATCAACTGCTCCTTTTGGAATGATAGAACCTCAGATGGATACCTGTAGATTAGTAGAAGCAGCAGGTGCAACTTTTGTTGCTCGTGGGGACATCTATCACGTAGTTGAATTGGATAAGTTAATTATTAAAGCGCTCTCTCATAAAGGATTTTCAGTGGTAGAGGTATTAACAAATTGCCCCATCCAGTTCGGTCGAAGAAACAAAAACAGCAACCCTTCTCAGATGATAAAAAATATAAAAGAAATGACCATAACTAAAAAACAAGCTGAAAAACTTCCTAAGAAAGAATTAGAGCATAAACTATTAAGAGGAATTTTGGTAGAAAAAGAGCGTCCTGAATATATAGAAGAATATGATCGAATCACTAATTTTAAAGAAGAAGGTAGTCTAAAATGAATTTTAAAGAACAGGAAAAAACTGAAATAAGATTTAGCGGAACAGGTGGACAGGGTTTGGTTTTAGCCAGTATCATTTTAGCTGAAGCTTTAATGATGGATAGTTTTAATATTATTACCGGAGAATCCCATGGTATAGAAGCAAGGGGTGGAGCCAGTAGTGCAGAAATTATTGCCAGCAAAAAAGAAATCTTTGATCTTTCAGTGACTCTCCCCGATATCCTTGTTGTCATATCTCAGCAAGCATATGATAAATATGGTAAAAAAATAAAAAAAGATACTCTTGTTATTTTAGATTCATCTCTAATAAAAAGTGAATCTATACCTGATTCTGAAAATGTCCATGCTTTTCCCTTTTCCCATAAGATCTCTCCTTTTTCAAAGCCCAATGTAAGTTTTCTTACAAGGCTGCGTTGACTTTTCATTTTTATCTGTGCTAATTTACCAATTTTAAATTTTAAATTAATATTTTTATTCCATACTATTTGCCTCAT
>NCRO01000440.1 GCA_002849045.2 Candidatus Sediminicultor secundus | reverse complement strand
TTCCTTCAAATTGGCTTTGCTTTAATAGTTACTTATTGTGTCCAACAAAGCACTGATTTAGGTACAGAAATTTATCTCCCCTTTATAAAAAATAGTATAGATTTGGGAATTATGTTTGTACCTTTTGTGGTCTTAGTGATGATTAGTTCGGTTAATGCGGTAAATTTAACCGATGGCTTAGATGGACTGGCAGGCGGCTTAATAATTATTTCAATGTTCAGTTTTGCTCTAATTGCCTATATCCAAAATGTATTGCCTATGAGCCTATTTGCCCTGATAGTTGCCTTTACCTCTCTCGGTTTTTTAATCTATAATTTTTATCCGGCCCAGATATTTTTAGGAGACGTAGGTTCTTTGGCTTTAGGCGGAGCGCTTGCTTCAGTAGTAATTTTTACCAAAACAGAGTTGTTTTTACTGCTAATAGGCGGGGTATTTGTGATTGAAACTTTATCAGTGATACTTCAGGTTGTTTCGGTAAAATTAAGAAGTAAGATTATTTTTAAGATGAGTCCTATTCACCACCACTTTGAGCTTTGTGGCTGGAAAGAACCTAAAATTATTGTTAGATTTTGGATAGCAGGAATAATACTGGCTCTTATTGGGATAGCAAGTATATAGTATATAGTATTTCGTATATCGTATAGGGCGTATAGCGAAAAACTGAAAGC
>NCRO01000439.1 GCA_002849045.2 Candidatus Sediminicultor secundus | reverse complement strand
AAAGCAAAGCCAATTTGAAGGAACAACTTCTGCATAGTAAGAAGACCTAACGATCGTTTCTTAAGATATTTTATTAAATCATCAACCAAGCCGATAAGACCAAAACCGACAGTAGTAATTAATGACCACAAAACATATTTATTATAAGGAACAAGGAGTAAAACTATTATTATCAAAGTAAGAATAACTATTACTCCTCCCATGGTAGGTGTCCCCGTTTTATGTTGATGAAGATTTGGCCCTTCCTGACGAATTTTCTGTCCTGCATTATGTTTTTTTAAATATTTTATAAAAAACGGCAGAGCAATAACCGGAATTATAAAGGAAACTAATAAAGTTAAGGGCCAACAGGTCATTATCTCCTCCTTAGATGGGATTATTTTTTTGATACTCTTTTTGCCAAAATTCTAAAATCTCTTCCATTTTCATTTCTCGAGAACCTTTTAATAAGATAAAATCTCCAGGTTTAGTTAAATTTAACAGCTTTTTAGCCAAAATTCTCTTCTCATTTTTCTCAAAAGAAAAAACTCTTTCTTCTGCCATCCCCTTTTCTTTGGAAGATTGAGCAATTATTTTTCCTCCCTGGCCCACAGTTATTAGGGTATCAATAGACAATTCTGTTACTTCTTTTCCTACTTCCCGGTGGTAGAAGTCGGTCTTTTCTCCTAATTCCAGCATATCTCCTAAGATGGCTATTTTTCTATTGTTTTGTGCAACTTCTGTCAAAGTTTCTAAAGCACTTTTTACTGATATCGGACTCGCATTATAAGAATCATTTAATATTTTAATACCATTATAAAAGTTGCTCAATTGCATATGGAGGTCTAACGGTTTAAAAGAGGATAATCCTCTTTTAATTAAATCCAATTCTATTCCCAGGGCAAAAGCAACCGCAACAGCGGCAAGGGCATTATAGATATTATACCTTCCCAACAAGGGAAAATATATTTCTCTGCTTTTATCATTTTGCACTTCAAGAGTAAATCTCATTCCTTTATCACTGACCATCCTGATATTGCGAGCCATAATATCACTCCTATTCTCAATGCCAAAGGTATATATCTTTTTACCTTTAACAATTTCCAACATCTTAAAAAAATAGGGGTCGTCTTTATTTATAATGGCTATACCGTCTTTATCCAATGATTGTAACAATTCCGATTTAGCCTTAAAAATATTATTCTTTGAACCTAGTAAACCAATATGCGCCTCTCCGATATTGGTAATCAATGCCAAATCAGGAGGAATAAAATTGGTAAGAGTTTTTATTTCACCCAAACCCCTCATTCCCATTTCTGCCACTAATAGCTTATGTGATTTATTAAGCTGTAGCAGGGTAAGAGGAATTCCAATTTCATTATTATAATTTCCAGAGGTCTTTAAAAGAGGGAATTCTTGAGATAAGATATGGGCAATAATTTCTTTGGTAGTGGTCTTTCCATTACTGCCGGTTACACAGATATTAAAAGTTTTAAATTTATCCTTGTAATATTTAGACCAATTTTGTAAGGCAGAAAGAGTATCTTTTACTTCTACAATAACTTTATTTTTATCTATTTCTTCATTCTGCAACAAGCTGCTCACACTCTTACAGGCCACTGCTCCCATCGCTCCCTTATTAAAAGCTTCAATAATAAAATCATGTCCATCGAAACTGGGCCCAATTATAGCAAAAAATAAATCACCGGGAATTAAAGTTCGGCTATCTATGGAAATTCTGCTTATTAAGCAATCCCGGTCTCCTTGAATTATCTTTCCCGAGACAGCCTTTATAAATTCTTTAATCTTACAGTTTTCCAATCTCTTATCTCCCTGTCAAAATATATTTCACTACTTCCTCATCATTATGATGGATAACTCTGTTATGATAAATCTGCTCATTTTCAGGCCCTTTTCCAGCTATTAAGACTATATCGCCTTCCTCAGCTTTTTCTAAAGCATGTTTAATAGCCTTTACCCTATCAGTAATTATGATATAATCTTTATCTGTTTTTTTTACCCCTCTCTCAATCTCTTGGGCAATTTCCATAGGATCTTCACTTTTAGGATTATCCGCAGTTATTACTATGTAATCACTATATGTCCCTATAACTTCCCCCATGGTAGCCCTTACCTTATTATATTTCTCTCCACCATGTCCAAATACAGTTATTATTTTATGTGAGGCAAAATTATGTAAATTCCCCAATACATTCCCTAATCCATGATAATTATGAGCAAAATCTATAATAATATTATAGTTCTGTCCATATTCAAGCAGTTTATATCTTCCCGGAGCTCCATAAAATTCACTTAAAGCTTGAGAAATTACACCAGGAAAGATCCCTTGAGTAATAGCTGTTGCTACAGACGCCAAAGCATTATATATGTTGTATATTCCACTAAAATTTAAATATATTCTAGTCCCGCCCAGAGGTGTTTCTACCATAAAGGATGAATCTTTGAGATTTATTCTTATTTTCTTGGCTCTAATGTCAGCTTCTTTTTCTATTCCATAAGTAACTAAGTTAACTTTATTACAATCTACAAAATCTTTACTGTGCTCTTCATCAATATTAATTACCGCAAATTTTTCATATTTTTTTTTCTTACTTTTATTTAAACTTAAAAATAATTTTTTCTTGGCCTTTAAATAATTAGAAAAGTTTTTATGGATTTCGAAATGCTCCTTGCTGATATTAGTAAAGATAGCTACATCAAAATCGCATCCTTCTACGCGGGATAATTGTAAGGCATGGGAAGATACTTCCATCACTGCATAACTATTCTTTTGTTCAACCATTTCCTTGAGGGTTTTTTGTAAATCTATCGATTCCATAGTAGTCATCTGAGAGGAGTTGATATTATCACCGATTATATTTTGTGCAGTGCTCAGAAGTCCTGTTCTATAACCTTCTTTCTGGAAAATGGCTCTTAACATATAAGTAATAGTAGTTTTACCGTTTGTTCCGGTTACTCCAATTAATTTTAATTTTCGTGAAGGAAAACCGTAAAATTGGTTAGCTAAAATTGCTAATGCTTTACGGCAATCATCTACCTTTATTATGGTAATGTCTGGCCTGGGAGGAATTTCTTTTTCTACCACCAGTGCAACAGCCCCCCTATTAATAGCTTCATCGATAAAATTATGTCCATCAAAAGTAAAACCTTTTATACATACAAATAAAAAACCTCTCTTTATTTCCCGAGAGTTGTGATAAATTCCTTTGATGTTTAAATTTAAATCACCAATAATTTCTTTAGCGTCTAAATTTGTTATTAATTCACTTAACTTCATAAAAAATTACCTCTGAATTAATTGACCAATTCGCCAATTGACCGATTGACCAATTGAATTAGTTGGGTAGTTAGTTGGTTCATTAGTTACCCGGTTTGCCGGTTAACCAATAGATAATACACTTCTTCTCTTTTATTTTTTTCTATATACTATTATACTCGAGACAAGCTTATTTTAGTATTATTTTATCAACTTAATTTCTTTTATTTACTCACTACATATTAGCTAATTACTACATTTTTATATGTTCTTCCTTCCATCCTTAAACGAGATACGATTCACGAGATACGAGATACGAATTTATTCTGTCTTCTGACTTCTGACTTCCGTCTTCTATTTTCTTCAGGATATACGATTCACGAGATACGAATTTAAATTTCGCATATAATATATCGTATTGCCTATTGCGTTTCAATCCAATCTCGTATTGCGTATTGTGTTAAAGAAATCAGGATTCAGGTGTAGGGGCACAATGAATTGTGCCCTTCTTTCTTTATATCTTTCCGTTTACTTTGGGCACGATGCATCGTGCCCCTACTTTTTTCCAAACCCGCAACCTGTAACCTGAAACTCATTCCTCATCACTCATTACT
>NCRO01000438.1 GCA_002849045.2 Candidatus Sediminicultor secundus | reverse complement strand
CAAGAAATAGCTTATAATAGCCTTCTTTTTAAAACCAGAAGAAGCCTGCACAATCAAATAGGGTCGGCTATGGAGAAAATTTATTCATCTAAAATAGATGCAAAAGTTGAAGAATTGGCCTATCATTTTAAAAATAGTAATGACTCAGAAAAAGCTGTTTTTTATTTAAACAAATCTGGAGATAAAGCCCAATTCATATATGCTTTTTCAAATGCGGTGAATTATTTTCGGGATTGTATTAAGATTTTAGAATTAACGGAACTTGAAAAGGAACAACTGACTCAACTTTCAGAAATATATAATAAATTAGCTTTTTCTCAGGCAACATTAGGAAAAAGAAAAGAAGCGGAAATAAATTTAAATAAAGCATTAAAGTATTGCAGAAAAACTAAAGACAAAGATAATGAATCTTTAATACTAATGAGTATGGGGAATCTATATGGAGATATAGGTAGATGGGATAAGGCAATTGAATATTTTAAGAATAGTTTATTGATTAGTGAAGAATTAAATAATTTAAAAAGAAAAGCACGAATAATCAAAAGTATTGGGTTAGCATATCTTTTTAAAGGTAATACTGAAAGAGGATATAAATATCTGAAAAATAGTTTAAAAATTTGTGAAGAAATAGAGGCTGAAGTTCTATATGCAATGGTTCTGAATAATATGGGAATATATTATGATATAGTTGGTGAATGGGAAAATGCAGTAAAGTACTATAAAAAAAGTCTATCTATTTATAAAAAACTAAACAATATAATTCAAATATCTAATACTATGGGGAACATTGGATTTGCTTATTCTTACTTGAATAAATCAAAGATAGCGATTTATCATTTTAAAGAAAGCGTTATATTATCAGAGAAAATTGGTGATATTTATAATAAGGGTATAAATTTAATTCATTTGGGTGAAGAATATCTTAAAAAAGATAATTTTAGTAAAGCAAAATATTATATTATTCAAGCAGAAAAGATATTTAATAAATTAGAAGATAAGTTAGGATTAGCAGATGTATTTAAACTAAAAGGAATATTGTCTAAAAAACTAAAAGATTGGGAAAGCAGTAATAAATTTTTTAAAAGGTCTATTAAGATTTACTCTCAGCAAGGAGATAGACTTAATGAAGGTGAAACCTATTATGAATGGGGAGATATGTTATTTATAAAGAAAAATAAAGATTTAGCTGAAAAGAAATTATTAAAATCTAAAAAAATATTAGAAAATATTGGTGCAAAAAAATATCTTAGAGAAATTGAGAAAAAATTAGATAAACTTGAAAAATAATAAATATAGATTATCTGTATTTGAATCTTATTGTGGACTTTTATACTATCCACGATATAAAACGAGATACGATTCACGAGATACGAGATACGAATTTGAGTTCATTATTTGCATTTTTTATTATTTGTTATATAATGTAAGTGGGGGATGGTATAAAGGAGTTTAAATTTTCAAAATAAACTCCCGATAATAGCAAATCAATCGAAAGGTTGAGACGCAAAGTCACAGACCTAAGGCTATTAAGTTAGCTAAGGTAGCTGGGCCACCGAAGGAGATGATAAAAATGAAGAAAAGGATAGATTTAAAACTATTCTCAATTCTCTGTATTGCTCTGCTTACCATTCTTATGCTGTCTACTTGGGCTTTTGCGGAAAAGAATGACAAGGTTCAAGAACTGATAGTTGCAGAAGAAGGTGGATCTGTAACTTTAGGCGATGTCACCGTAACTTTCGATCCTGGTGTCCTTTCTAAGGATACCAAGATTAAGATTAAGGATTTAGGTGATGGAGTTTACCAACTTGGTCCAGAAATAAAAGTTGACGGGACAGTTACCATAGAATTTGCAGATGCACCTGAAGGTGAATCAGAGGTTGAGACATCTGTCAAAGGAAAAGATGTTAGTCTAACCTGTACTGATGGAACCATAGAAACAGACCACTTTTCACGATATCGTGGAGCTTGGTAAGTTTCTAAGAACTTAACACCATCCCCCCCCTAAAAAAAATTAATATTAAAATAAAATAACCCCAGGTTAATTCCGGGGTTATTTTTTTTTACAGCCAATTCAATTAATTGACGCTCATCTGGTAGCTATGTTAAAATCAGTAAGACCATCTATATTATGATTGTAACCCAAAAAGTACACAAAATAGTAATGTAGGGGTACGATGCATTGTGCCCACAGGAAAAATTAGGAAATAATATGGCGAGGGCACAATTCATTGTGCCCCTACAAAATCATAAAAGCTGTATGGGTTTGATCCATCAAGCCCGCAATAAGAATAGGTCAGATACATCTGACCCCTACAAAAACAGAAAAGAAGTAGGGACGTATTGCATACGCCCAAAGAATGACAATAAAAGAAAGCGGGAGTAATATAAGAAAACAATATAACGATTATCTTACTTGAGATTGCCACGCTCCCGTTGGTCGCTCGCAATGACATAAGGAAAACGGGAATAAATTAGTCGTTAGTGAATAGTGAATAGTCGTTAGCAAAGAAAATAAGATAAGAAATACAAAAGCTGAATTTCCACTTCCGTAAGTAATGACAGAGAAATATGGAGAATTAGTTGTATGTCAGAAAATAAAGACCCTTATAGTAAATTAAAAAAGCAGTTATATTTAGCCAGAATAATATTTCATATACCTAATTTTATAAAATTATCTTTAAGATTACTTAAAGACAGGAAAGTTCCCTTTTATTTAAAATTATTGGTATATGGAGCAATTGCCTATGTATTATCGCCTTATGATTTAATCCCTGATTATTTAGTTCCCTTTTTAGGATTTTTTGAAGATATTATTATCGGAATATCATGTTTAATTGGTTTAGTTAAGGGCAGCCCGCCTGAGGTGGTAGCGGGACACGTAAAAATAATAGATATAGAGAATAAGCAGAGATATAGATTTTTTCGTTAATAGAGAGGATAATTTGAAAATATGCGAATTGGAATTAAATCATTAGGCTGTCCTAAAAACTTTGTCGATACTGAAGTAATTTGTGGAAAGTTAAGAGAAAAAGGATACCAAATAAGTGAGAAGATTGATAATTCAGATATAGTCATTATAAATACCTGCAGTTTCATAAGGGATGCTGTTGAAGAATCCATTGAAGAAATCCTTTCACTGGTAAAGCTAAAAAAAGAAGGAAAGATAAAGCATATAATAGTAACCGGGTGCCTTCCTCAGAGATATAAAGATGACAATTTTTATCAGGAACTTCCTGAAGTCGATGCTTTTTTAGGAGTCGGAGATTTATTGGTTGTTGATAATGTAATAAAAAGAGTTTTGCAAGGTGAACAAATCTATAAAGTTAGCTCTGAACCTAAATTTCTTTATAACCACAATACTCCCCGAACTATTTTAACCCCCCAGCATTATGCCTATATTAAAATATCTGAAGGCTGTCAAAATAATTGCTCCTATTGTCTG
This sequence comes from Candidatus Sediminicultor secundus, assembly GCA_002849045.2. The sequence continues at coordinate 2,553 of NCRO01000438.1, read as the reverse complement.
ATACCAAAAATCAGAGGAAATCATCGCAGTAGAAAGATGGAAGATATAATTGAAGAAGTAAAATTGCTTTCTGAAAAACAAAATCTTTCCGAGATAATTTTAATTGGTCAAGATACAACTTTATACGGAATCGACCTCTATGGAGAATATAGATTAGCTGAATTGTTAAAAAAACTTTCTCTTCTCGAAATAAATAATTTAAAATGGATAAGACTTTTATATACCCATCCCACTCATTATAATGATGAATTAATTGAAGTTATAGCCAGTTATCCTAAAATATGTGCCTATTTGGATTTACCTTTACAGCATATAAGTGATAAAATACTAAAAAGAATGAATAGACCGGTTGAAAAAAATTATGTTATTTCGTTAATTAATAAATTAAGAGATAGAATTCCAAATTTATCTTTGCGTACTACTTTTATGGTGGGATTCCCCGGTGAAACCGATCAGAATTTTGAAGAATTATTGAATTTTGTGAAAGAATTTCGATTTGAAAGGTTGGGAGCTTTTGTTTTTTCCCGGGAAGAGGGGACTCCGGCTTATGATTTTCCCCAACAAATTCCTAGGCGAATTAAGAAGGAACGCCTGAAAGAATTAATGTTAACCCAGCAGTCGATTTCAGAAGAAATAAATAGTTCTTACATAGGAAAAGTAATTGAAGTGCTGATTGATGAAATAAAATCGGGGAAGGCAAAAATTGCCATTGGACGAACTAAAGGAGATGCTCCGGAGATAGATGGAAAAGTTGTAGTAAGAACGGACAAGGCACAAGTCGGAAAATTCGTAAAAGTAAAAGTAACAAAAGCTTCCGAATATGATTTAGTAGGAGAGATTGAATGATACTGAAAAATATAATATTAGTCGGGTTGAAAGGAACGAAGAAATCAGAAGTTGGAGAAGAATTGGCACGTAGATTAAAGATGAAGTTCATAGATACTGCATAGTTTTTCTATCAATTATTGCTTGTTCCATTTTTTCTCCTGCTCTGAATGTTTTGTCCACAACAAGCCCGGTTTTTACATTCTTGAGTTTAGTTCTTACAAATGCACCGCCCTTACCGGGTTTTACGTGTTGAAAATCCACAATGCTATATATTTCACCATTTAATTCGATAGTTAAACCTCTTTTAAAATTGCTGGTAGAAATCAAGATAAAGCCTCACTTTCGTTTTAATCTTTATTTCCGAATTATATTGTAGGGGCACAATGAATTGTGCCCTTCCTGTTTTATTGTCTTTTTTTTACCTGTGGGCACGATGCATCGTGCCTCTACAACACATTGCTCATTAACATTCATTCTATACAAATCTTTTACAAAAGCTTTCTACTTCTTTTCTTACTTCTTCTTTTATTTTCAGATTTTCTGTGTCATTCAGGACTCTATTTATCATCTCGGCTATTACACCCATATCCTGCTCTTTCATCCCCCGGGTAGTCACTGCAGGAGTACCGATTCTTATTCCGCTGGCAACCCAAGGCTTTTGAGGGTCTAAGGGAACCATATTCTTATTAACAGTAATTCCGGCTTCTTCCAAAGCTTTCTCTGCCTGCTTTCCGGTAATTCCTTTATTTCTTAAATCCACTAACATCAAGTGATTATCAGTTCCACCGGATACTAAATTATAATCTAATTCTACTAATTTTTCAGCCAAGTTTTTGGCATTTTTAACGATTTGTTTCTGGTATTCTTTAAATTCCGGGGTCATTGCTTGCTTAAAACAGACCGCTTTAGCAGCTATAATGTGCATTAGTGGGCCCCCTTGAATCCCCGGAAATATAGTTTTGTCAATTGCTTTGTGCTGCTCTTCTTCACACAAAATTAAGCCGCCTCTCGGTCCTCTTAATGTTTTGTGAGTAGTTGAGGTGACAAAATGACAATGAGGTACAGCCCTTTGATGAAGCCCTGCTATAATCAATCCGGCGATATGAGCAATGTCTGCCATTAAATAGGCACCAACTTCATCAGCAATAGACCTAAATGCAGAAAAATCTATTTCACGCGGATAGGCACTCGCTCCGGCGATAATTAATTTTGGTTTATTTTTTAGGGCTAAATCTCTTAAGTTATCATAATCTATTCGTCCGGTATCATTCCCCACTCCATATGGAATAATATTGAAGAATCTACCAGAAAAATTTACCGGGCTCCCGTGAGTAAGATGGCCTCCATGAGAAAGATTCATAGCTAAAATGGTGTCTCCTACTTCTAAGACACTAAAATAAACCGCCATATTTGCCTGTGAACCGGAATGAGGTTGAACATTGGCATGATCTGCCTTAAATATCTTTTTAGCCCTTTCTATAGCTAAATTTTCTACAACATCGATGTATTTACATCCACCATAGTATTTCTTCCCTGGATAGCCTTCAGCATACTTGTTAGTCAAAACTGAACCTTGTGCTTCTAATACTTCCGGGGAAACAAAATTTTCTGAGGCAATTAATTCTATGGTGTATTTTTGACGATTCTCCTCATTTTTTATGGCTTCAAATATTTCTGAATCCACTTTCTTTAAATTACTCATACTTCTCCTCCTTTTAATTTTTA
>NCRO01000437.1 GCA_002849045.2 Candidatus Sediminicultor secundus | reverse complement strand
TGCCCTTCGGGGGGGGAGGCGCTGGGCGCGCTGGAAATAGTGGGCAGAACAGAAAGCAGGGGAGGCAAGGGAAATTTTATAAAGGATACGCCCAGATCCCTTTTATATGAGCAAGAAGTGATGGAGCTGGAGGAAGAGGAGAGTCCTTTTGAACTGTTAGAAGCAAGAAAGGCCGTGGAAATCGAAATAGCTGATCTTGCCGCCAAGAAGGCTTCCCAGGAAGACATCGATGCAATTTGTGATTCCTTAAATAAAATGGGGGAAGCCATGAATAATATTCCCAAGATGATGGAATTGGATAGGGAATTTCATATGAATATAGCCAGGGCGGCGCATAATAACCTTCTTTTTTCCATGATGACTTATTTGAGTAATTTGTTAAAAGAAAAACTCTGGGTAAACATGAAAGAAAAAACCTGGAATCTTCCCGGTTATCCACAGAAATATTTAAAAGAACACACTGAGATTTTTAATGCTGTTAAAAACAAAGACAGTAAAAATGCTCGCAAGCAAGCATATCATCATTTGGCTGGCGTGGAAAAAGATTTATTGAGAGATTAAAGGAGGACGCTATGCAAGACTCAATCTATAAATTTATGAAAGTGGGATTAATCCACTTTATGGCTTACCCCCAGGTGATGAAAGGGGAAGGACCGATTCTCGAGACCTTACAGAAAATAGCGGAAGATGATTTCTTTACTGCGGTGGAAGTTTCCTGGATCAAGGATGCGAAAGTAAGAGAAAAAGCAAAAAAACTTTTGGAAGTGAGCCATTTAACCGTTGCTTATGGCGCTCAACCTCGTTTATTGGTTAAAAAATTAAATCTTAATTCTTTTGATGAAGCAGAAAGGCAAAAGGCGGTTGATGAGGTTAAAGCAGGAGTTGACGAGGCTTATGAGATACGGGCAAAAGGCCTTGCTTTTCTGAGCGGTAAAGACCCCGGAGGAGAGGAACGAGAACTGGCTTTAAAATTATTAGTCTCTTCCATCAAGGAAATATGCGATTATGCCAAATCCAAGGGAGACCTGGGAATCACCCTGGAGGTTTTTGATCAGGAAATTGATAAAAAGTGCTTAATCGGACCGGCGAAAGATGCCAGGAGGGTGGCAGAGGAAGTAAAAAAAGAATTCGATAACTTTGGATTGATGGTTGATTTATCCCATCTTCCCCTTTTAGGTGAGACTCCTGATCAGGCCATTATGCCGATTAAGGATTATCTGGTTCATGCCCACATGGGTAATTGCATCCTAAAGGATAAAGAACATCCCGGTTATGGTGACCAGCATCCCAGGTTCGGTATTAAAGGCGGGGAAAATGATGTCAAGGAATTAACCGAATACTTAAAAGTTTTATTGAATATTGGATTCTTAAATCCGCAAAATCCGCCCATTGTAAGCTTTGAGGTAAAACCACTGGCTGATGAATCCTCAGAAGTGGTTATTGCTAATGCCAAGCGTGTGTTAAGAGAAGCCTGGGCAAAAATTTAAAGGAGGAATTAACAATGAAAAAAATTGGATTTATCGGTGTTGGTATCATGGGTAAACCAATGGCTAAAAACCTGATTAATGCAGGTTACGATATAGTCGCTTATGATATTATCGGAAAAGCTTTAAATGAAATAGTGGAATACGGAGCAGACAGAGGTACATCACCAAAGGACATAGCCGAAAACAGTGATGTAGTCTTAACTATGCTGCCTAATTCGCCTCATGTGAAAGAAGTAGTGCTTGGGAAAAACGGTGTTATCGAAGGAGTAAAAAAAGGTCAAATTCTGATCGATATGAGTTCCATCGCGCCTTTGGTTTCCCAGGAAATTGCCAAAGAATTAGAGAAAAAAGGAGTGGAGGTATTAGATGCTCCGGTAAGCGGGGGTGAGGAAAAAGCAAAATCCGGAACGCTTGCTTTCATGGTAGGCGGGAAAAAAGAAGTATTTGAGAAATGCAAAGATATTCTGGATGTTATGGGTGGAAGTGTAACTTTGGTAGGAGAAATTGGTGCCGGACAAACTACCAAATTAGCGAATCAGGTTATCGTTGCCCTGAACATAGCTGCCGTGGCGGAAGCTATGGTCTTGGGTAAAAAAGCAGGAGTAGATCCTGAAAAGATTTTCAATGCCATTAGAGGAGGTCTTGCCGGCAGCAAGTGTTTGGAAGATAAAGCACCCAGGATGTTAAAAGGAAGCTTTGCTCCCGGTTTTAAGATGAAGCTGCACTTAAAAGATCTTACCAATGTTTTTGAAACCAGCCGGAGCTTACATACTGCCATGCCATTAACTGCTCAGGTCATGGAAATGATGCAGGTTCTTATCGCTGATGGCAATGAGGAAATAGACCATGGTGGATTAGCTTTGTTTTATGAAAAAATGAATGGGATTTCTTTAAAACAATAGCATAATGAAATATAAATATTTACAGTTATACCCTTGATATCTATTTTATATTATGATTATAACCCAAAAAGTACACAAAATAGTAATGTAGGGGCACGATGCATCGTGCCCACAGGAGAAATTAGGTAATAATATGGCGAG
>NCRO01000436.1 GCA_002849045.2 Candidatus Sediminicultor secundus | reverse complement strand
AATTATCTGCAACGTACCATATATATAATCTGTTGAAAATATTCTTTTTGCTTTTTTAGGAAATAACTATTTTATAGAATTTTTACATATAGATTGACTAAAATTTAGAGGAATAGAGGTATAAAATTATGGATATAGATAAGATGGATAAAAAAGAATTGATTGATAAGATTAGTGATGAAATAATATCAAAGTTAAAGAAGACATCTTCTTCTGATAATCTTTCTTTTAAATCTGATTTGGGTAACAAAAATATAAAGGGTTCTTCTGGGGGTTGCAAGACACAAATCAACACACCTGCTGACCTTGCACCTTATATTGACCATACTTTATTAAAGCCTGACGCAACAGAAGCTCAGGTGAAAAAATTATGCGAAGAAGCTGTTCAGTATGGGTTTTATACGGTTTGTGTCAATCCTTCCTGGGTAACCTATTGTGCCAGGAAATTAAGGGGCACCGGGGTTAAAGTCTGTGCTGTCGTGGGATTTCCCTTGGGGGCAACTGACAGCAGGACCAAGGCTTACGAGACTCGTAATGCCATAGAAAATGGAGCTGATGAAATAGATACGGTGATTAATGTAGGGGCTTTAAGAAATGGTGATCTAAAGACTGTGGAAGCTGATTTAAGAGCAGTATTGACAGCCTGCAGGAATACCACGACTACTAAAGCAATTATTGAAACTTGCTTACTATCGGACGAGGAAAAAGTAATAGCTTCTCAATTAGTAAAAAAAGCTGGTTACAATTTTGTAAAGACCTCAACCGGTTTTTCTACTGCCGGAGCTACTGCCCATGATGTCGCTCTGATTCGCAGGACAGTCGGTCTTAAAATGGGAATTAAAGCAGCAGGGGGAATCCGCAGTTTTGAAGATGCTTTATTAATGATTCACTCCGGGGCAACCCGGCTGGGCTGTAGTGCCAGTGTAAAGATTGTTAGTGTCTGATATTATTCTGATATTATAAAGAATAGATGTCGAGGATGATAAAAAATGGAAGAGCAAGACTATAAAAAACTTGTAGATATGATAACTGAAACGATTTACAAAGAAATAAAACCGAAAAAAGAATCACCTCATCTTTTTTCTATCCCCGTAGAGATATCCAATCATCATGTTCATTTAACCAGGGATTCTTTGGATATTTTATATGGAAAGGATTATGAGCTCACCAAATTACGTGATTTATCTCAGCCCGGAGAATTTGCCAGCAATGAGAGGGTTAGTATAGTTGGCGCGAATATGAAAGTTATTGAAAAGGTAAGGATTCTTGGCCCCCTTCGAGAATATACACAAGCAGAATTATCTATTACCGATGGATATTTTTTAGGATTAGATCTTCCTACCAGAATATCGGGGAATATAAAAGGTTCTCCGCCCATCATTTTTATTGGACCAAAAGGCGTTTTAACTCTTTCAGAAGGAGCTATTCGGGCCGCTCGTCATATCCACATGACGCCTAAAGATGCAGAATGTTTTCAGGTAAAGAATGGTGATAGAGTAAAGGTGGAAGTATCAGGAGAACA
>NCRO01000435.1 GCA_002849045.2 Candidatus Sediminicultor secundus | reverse complement strand
TTTTGTTCGCTGCACTCTTTCTGCTTTCGTAGTGTCTACCCTTTTCATTCTAAATTCTGTCTCCTAACTACTGAATTCTTTACTAGATACGATTCACGAGATACAATATACGAATTTGGTTCCTAACTTCTGATTCCTTCTTCCTCTTCACACAAACAATACGTAATATAAATTACGCTTCTGGTATTTTTTTTACTCTAATTTTTAATTTTAAGCTATGGTTTTACGTTTTGCGCTTTTCATTTTTCGTTTTATTACTATATGCTAATTAGGGCTTACGAAAAAAAGGAAATTCCTATACAATTTAATTAAATAAATCTTTACTTATTTGCATTTCTGATTCTTCCCGAACATTTTTTAATAATAATTCTAATGAAATATTTTTTCTTATCTTTCCATAACCAATAACTACTCCACCTTTTATGGGAAGATATGATACGGATAATTTTAATACGCCCTTCTCTCCTTTAGATTTTAGTTCTTTATTTATATCTTCTATAAAACTTTCGGATATTTTTCTCTGGTCTGAAGACCCAATAAAAATAGTTTCATCGCCTATTTCAATATTATCTAATATCAATTTTTTTATAAAATTATGATATTCTTTAACATTTAATTTCAAAATAATTTCTAAGGCTTTATCAAAAACATCTTCAATAATTTTTTGTTTTTCCAATAGAATAGTCTTTTTTGCCTCTAAATTGGCCTCGGTTAATATTTTGCTCTTTTTTAAGGATGCTTCTTGTGTGTTTTTGTATGCTATTACATTTTTAATATTATTTGCTTCCTTTTCGCCCTTTTTTATAATATTATTTGCATTATCTTCAGCTTGAGTAATAATTTTTTCTGCTTGAATCCTGGCATCAGATATAATTTTATTATTTATATCTTTAATAGTCATATAATATTTGTCCTTTTATAAATTTATTCCATTGAAAAGTAAAAGAGAAGCCAATAAAGAAAATACTGCATAAGTTTCTACCATAGTAACCATTACTATTGCTTTACCAAGTCCTTCCGGATTTCTTGCGGCTAATCCTATGGCTGCAGCAGCAGTTTTCCCCTGATACCATCCAGAAAAAAATCCTACTACACCTACAGGTATACAGGCAAAAAATATCTGCCATCCCTGATTTAAGGTCAAGGGAATTGGTGAGCCTCCAAGTATACCTGTTTTCATTAACACCCAAAATCCAACCAATAAACCATAAATACCTTGAGTCCCTGGAAAGGCTTGTAAAAACAGTACCAGACCAAATTTTTCCGGTTCTTCAGTTAATACTCCTATACCAGCAGCTCCGGCTATACCTACTCCGATACCAGAACCAGAGCAAGCTAAACCTATAGCTATTGCTGAGCCTAAAAACGCAATTACTATTCCTTCTGTAATCATATTTCCCTCCTATTTCTGATTAATAATATATTAAATTAATCGTTAGTGTATTAGTCGTTAGTGAATAGTGAATAGTCGTTAGCATAAATTCAAGATGCAAGTTCTCAGTTTTCAGTTTTTAGTAAGTAGGAAATATTACTTGATCTATTAACTGGCAAACTGGTTAACCGGGTAACTGGATAACTAATA
>NCRO01000434.1 GCA_002849045.2 Candidatus Sediminicultor secundus | reverse complement strand
CTCCTGAAGCGGAAACAGTTATTAAATATGGAGGGAGATTGGAGGCAGTTCCGTATATTGAAGGCTATTCAACAAGTCAAATTATCAAATGTATAATAGACATATATTGTAAAAAGGAGAATAAAAAATGAGTATAATTACAATTGGTGCCGTTACAAAGGACACATTGATTTTTCTAGAGAAAGATAAATGTCGTGCTGTAGAAAGTCTTGGCGGTGTTTTGTATAGTGTAATTGCATTAGCTGAACTAACTGAGAAGAAGATATATCCGATATCTAATGTGGGGTACGATATCTATGATGAAGTAATTTCAATTTTAAAAGAGTATGATAATATAGATGTTTCAGGTATCCAAAAAACAGATGCTAGGAATATCCATTGTTACATCATGTTTAAGTCAGAATATGGAACCCAATACGATGAAAATTTAGAAGTTCCTATTGTTTACCCACAGGTAGAGCCTTTACTAGATAGTGCAAAATTTATATTTCTAAGTTCGATGACAGGATTAGATTTCTCGTTAGAGTTGTTGAAAAAAATCAAACAAACTGTAAAATGTCCAATATATTTTGATTATCACATATTAGCATTAGCAAGAGATAAATTAGGGAACAGATACTTACATAGGAGAGATGACTGGTTTGAGTGGTGTGTTAATTGTGATTATCTCCAATTAAATAAATTCGAGGCTGAACTTCTATATGGAAAAAGATTACCTAAAGTAAGTCAAATTAAAGATTTTTGCAAGCCTGTATTGTGTAAAGGAGTAAAGTCCATTGCAATTACTTTAGGTGTTGATGGCAGCAAAGTATGTTATGAAAATTCTAAAGGAGAAATAGAAATAGAGCATTTAAATCCCGTAAGATTTAATAAAATTGTTGACACTACTGGATGTGGAGATGTATTTGCTGCAGGATTCATATCCCACTTTTTAGAAACTGGCAATCTTTTAGATTCATATAAATTTGCGAATAAAGTTGCTGGCTTAAAAACACAAATAGATGGCGTCGAGGCTTTGCAATTTCTTCTGAATAAAGACGGGGAGCAGTGGCATGAGGGTTAAACAATCTGTGGGGATGAGCTTCATATACCAAGAAGCTAAATCCTTATGTATAGACAAAACCAAAAAGGAGTTGAACCATGATGAAGATAAACGGTATAGTGTTGTTTGCTCGGAACTTTGAGATATGCAAAAAATTCTATGAAAAGAAATTAGGCCTCAAAGTTTAAAATTAAGAAAAGGCATATCATTTAAATCAACTAACTCAGGAGCATCATAATTTTCATATATTTTTCTGTTGTACCTATACACAATACCAGGAAT